>SKSE01000103.1 GCA_007118135.1 Bacteroidales bacterium
ACGGGTCAACAATTGTATCCTGCGAATAGGAATAGGAAGTTGCAAGGATAATTATCAACGCTATCGTTAAAATACTTTTCATTCAGTGTTGGTTGGTTTTCTTGTATAATAGGCCACAACGGTTTGCGTGTATGTGCAGTAGCGGATTAGAAGCACTTTCCTGTCCGTTTAGCACAAAGTTTTTTGGTAGCACAAGCCTTTAACTTACCACTTTACCTGCTATTGCCAGATACACGCTGTTACAAGCTGGCCGTTTTTATAGTTTATTTTTCTGTTTTTCAATTCGTGCATTGGCTTTGCTAGCTCTTTGACATAGCTTTTGTTAGATCATCGACTCGTGGGGCCTTGGCAATGTGCATTGGGTAGGCTATTCTATCATAGTTATCACTTTTTTTGATTGTTTTAGTAGTTTGTAAAGATTACCTGCTTTACTTATGAAACCAACTGTGATACTATCAGCAAGGTCAATCATTAGCTGGTTTCTTATTGTTGCTGTCTCTGTAGTAATTCTTTTAGTTTCTTTTACAAAGGGAGTTACAATCAGTAGCCTGCCCTTTTCCAGTTCACTTTTAAATTCTGATTCAATTCGTTGCTTTAGTCCTCTTGCCATGGCAATAATGATTGGCTGTTCGCCTTTGAGCAAATAATGAAGTACATCCTTTTCTATCTTACTGTGGAAACCTCCAATTATGCAATTCCCTTGTTCTCTTTGCGCTATAGCCCAGTCATAGCATTTTAATACTATGCTTGCAGGTATTTCCCTGCTACATAGGAAAGCCGTCTTTTGTAGTTTTAAGAGATCTATATTTCCAATATGATCTACAACTTCCATATTTCTAATTTGTCTATTTTGATCAGCAATACTATAAGTATCACTAATTGACGATCTTCTCTACGAAAACCAATAATCCGGTAATATCCGGCAACAACATCTATACAATTAGCTCTATTTATCAGTCTTTTAGCATCTCAATCATTATCTTATCCGGTAATAACCGGTAAATCTTCTTTAATATCTCGTTCACTAACTAACCGGTAAAGTCCGGTAAGATCACTAGCACTATCTTTACTATAAACTTCTAAACTACTAACAGTTACATTATGATCATCAATACTATCCGGCAATATCCGGTAATTCTTTATTAGTCCTTGTATACTTAGTAGATGGCCCTTTACCAAATTTCTTCACCCAACCTCCTGATTCAAGACTAGAAATATCATTACGTGCAGTTTTCTCAGATATCTGATCTTTAAAATACTGTTCATAATCTTCTCTGGAAAATTGTTCACCAGTCCTAAGTCTTCTCCCAAAATCTAACATTCTATCATTGATAGAAACAGGTTTAGGAATGCCATATAGAGTTAAAGCTGTATATCCATTTTGAGTTACCCATTCAGGTGCTTTTAATCCGTATTCAGTGCACCGGTTTTTAATTAGCAATAAACCCCTGCCTTTCTTTTCCATTTTACCTCTTAGGAAAAACATATGTGCAATCATAGGGTTACGAAAAACAGCATGATAGATTTCAAAACTGCTTTTGTTTTTTAATATACCTTCTGGAATTTCTCCTGAATTAATTATCTCAATCTTGTCGCGGTAAATATTTATACTTACTTCGCCTGAAATATCACCATAATCACGGTGTACCATTGCATTTACAATAGCTTCATCCAGAGCTTCCAATGGATAGCGTTCATGATCTGACCGGCTCCAGTCATCTTCTTTAAATTCACTCACCATTGGTAATTGCTGTTTGAAATAATTATGAACTTGTTCAAAAGCCTTAAACAGATGGTCTTCGATTATTAACGAATCTTCATAACGACTTCCTGTTTTTCCATGTGGCATTACAGCTAGTCTGATCCTGCATTGAGGAAGGAACTTAATTGGATCTTTTCCAAACACTACAACTGCCCCATTTTTAACTGCACTATTGTCAAATAGCTGAAAATAATTGAGAAAATTTTCCGGGTCATCAGGAAGGCTTTTTCCTCTCCCTAACTTGTTAGCATCCGAAATGGTTTTTTTAATTTCTCCTTGAACTAAATCCTCTATTGCAGCATCAATTGTCGTTAGTTTTTCCCATGTTGAAACGAATTCATTGGGCCTACGAAGCAGCAAGCTTATTTCATCAGGATTTGCAATGGTTGATTTATTTCCCTTGCGGATATAATTCTTTCCTTCGAATGAATAGGGCTGTCTGGTTCCTTTTAACACATTAATTAGTAATAGATCCTTTTTCTGATAATGTTCATCTTGAACATAAACCAATGGCTGTGGAATGATCTTTTCCGCAATTTGATTTTTTACTTCTGCGGATTTTTGTTTAATATTTTCTAACCCTACCAGTTTTTTACCGGAATGACCAACTATGATCCATCCCCCATCTGTATTGAGGAAGGCACAAACAGTGGATATAATTGACATTAAATCATAATCTGCAATAAATGAAACTGGAAAATTGTCATACTGCTTGATTAACTCTGCTATAAAAGTATTTTTGCTCATAACCTTATCTTTCAATTAGTTTTCTAATACGATCAGGATAGCGGAACTGACTTTCAAGATGTAATAAAATATCATCAAGACTAACATACTCCTGTACCCAATTCCCTTTTCTTATGGATGCCGGCTTTTCTTTATCCTTGATTGCATCATTATACATTCTGATAGTCCGGGTATCCAAAACCTTATTATCCTCAAATGATATTTTATCAAAGTCAATTTTTTTTGAGGTTTGATCCTCAATGAAAAATGCACCTTTAAATAATGATCTGGTGAAAACGACTCTGTGATCTGCCATCACAAATCGTGGAATGTCCCTTTTAAATGCAGTTTCAAATTCCTTGTGAAGAATAGACTTGCCATCTTTATCTAAAACACCCGACCCATAATCCGGGCGGATGAATCCTACAAATACATCGCATTCTTCTACACCATTTGTGCAATTTTTTAAATTTGACTCCCTGCTGTCAAGCAAAATGGTTCCTTTATGTGACATATACACATCGTAACCCAGGTTATCCAGGTAAGTATAAATTGCATTAAGCTCGTACTGAAAATTGTACACCGTGGAGGCGACAAAAACTTTGATATGGTTTCTTGGTGCGGGTTCTGATACAGCCATTTATTAGAACTTATTGTGATTAATTATTTCGATATTTTCTTCCAGGTATCATCCGAAAACAAATAGGAAATTACCTGCTTCCTTGCTTCTTCAACTGTTGTTTTTGAGGCGATGGGAAAACCTATAAACTTTGCAATCTCACGTATTTGTTTAAGAGTCATTTTACCTAATAATTGTGTAGCGTTTTCATTAGAAGATACAAGGTTATTAATTAAGTCTTGATCAACGGTTAATACTTTATCTTGATGGATTCGATCAGTAAAGGGTGCGGTTAATGAAAGTTGTATCCTGCCACCAAAACGCTTCAACTTGTCAAGGCTTTTTTCATCGAACTTACTTTTTAGTAATTCCTCGAACTCTTTGGGAACTGTTTCGCCCGGTTTTATTATAATGTCATACTTTGGCATATTCTTCTATTCTTTTTTCCATGCGGTTGATAAAATTCATCATGATTTCGCTTACTGACTGCTGCCCCGAACTGGTATGTTTCAATTCATACCAAGCCGATTTATCAGCCCCCTGGCTCAAAAATCTGGAAATCACATCCAGCCTTGGCAGATGAGCCAGTACAGGTTTGTTTTCAATTAGCTTTCTTTCGATTGGTTCGAGTTGATCACGTATTGACTTATAGAGTTCAGTTGTAGCCTGCTGCTGATTAATAGTGCCATATTCGTAACCTCCTGATCTGTTAACAGCATTTAATACACAGCCAAGTAAATAAGGCTTCTCATGCTTGGGTATTTCTTTAACCCATTTTAAAAGCCGGGGCATTCCATATACTGAAATTTTATCCGGTATGGTTACTGTAATGAAGTAAGAACTTGCCCTTAACATAGCCTGGGTTAAGTACATCTTGTTGGGTGGGCAGTCTATCAGCAGATAATCAAAATCACTGAAAGCATTGAGCATGTTCTTGCAGTAATAGTATAAGGTATCATCTGCATTAGGCTTTTGGGTAATCTCCCGAATAATTAGTTTATCCAGTTCATCAGTATCAAACGACCCTTTGATCATCTTAAGTTTTCCGGGGGCATGTATGTCCGGTACATCATCAATATATTGCTCAAATTTCACTTTTGAGATTTTTGCCCATTTATTGGGGGTGACTAAATGATAAATCGTAAAATCAGTCTTGTCTACTTTGGATGGGTCAACACCTGCTGCCAGAGAGAGACTGCACTGCGGGTCAATATCAATTAGTAAGACTTTCTTGCCTTTGTTACCCAAATAATAGCCCAGCAAAGTGGTAACCGTGGTTTTGCCAACACCCCCTTTATAGTTGGCAATGCAAATCGAACCCGGGTGCTTGTCTATGGGCAAATTTTCTAACTTTTGCTTGATGTTTTCAGGTATATCCATAATGTTTAGTTTAAATTTTTTTCTGCAATAATAAAAACCCTTGATTATATAGTTATCTCATTTTGTTGCTATTTGTATTTTGGTCTAATAATTCTGTCTTCTGACAAAATTGTAAGATAATTACTTCCCCTAGTTAATGCAACATAAAGCTCTTTCGGTTTTAATGCATCGGCATCCAACAAAATAGCATGATTGAACTCCAGTCCTTTAATCAGAAAAGGCCTTGAGATTGTTTTGTTATAAACCTGCCGACATCCTTTAATACTATACATTTCAATTTGCTTACGCGCCAATGAAATAAGGTTTTCTTCAGGATTTAATGTTAAAGAAGAAAACAATTTCCTCAGATCTTCCCACAATTCCTTTCTATAAACCTTAACACCTTCTATAGTACCAATGTATTTGAGAATCTCAATAATCAAGGGAATATGGCCGGTTTGAATATAATTTTCAATGTTTTTGAAGAGACCCTGATGTTTATTTCCTCTAAATGTTCTATTATTCTCAACACAATTAATAATGGTTTTCAACTCACTTCCAAGTTTTGTCATGCACTTGGTAGAAACCACAAATAATTCCAGAATCTGGTCCTTTCTTGATCCTTTTTCGAATTTTTTCAGAAAATCAAATAGGGTTCTCCTCTCTATTTCCTCCATGGAATTATACTGCCCTTTTAAGTAATTAGCAATTTTATGTGCTTTGTTGTCAATGTCAATTATGCCAACTGTTGCACCTTTGGCCCCATACAATAGCTGCTTAATTTGTTCCGACCATTCCTTTTTATACCAAGTCGTGTTATTGGGGAGATCAGACAAATAAATAGATTCTTTATCAATTATTTTATTTCTCAGTTGTGTAAGCCAATTACCCATATTTTTATTTGCCAATATCCATCTCCAGGGTGTTGAAAGATCAGGTAGCTTTGTAAAAACAGGAAATACATCCCTGTCCCAATCGACAATTTCACCTGCAAAATCAAAAATGCCCTGTAAATCATCTCCCAAAATCCGTGTTGGAATTATTTCTGATAACAATAGTATCAGTTTGTGTTGATCTAAAGTACAGTCTTGGTATTCATCTACAAAAAGTCCGTAATATGAAACGCTTACAATTTTTCTCCCTGATTGATTCTTAATAACATTGCAGGCAGCACTGTATAGATTTTCATACAACACCGATTCATCTTCATTGAAAATCTGATAACTACAGGTAACGGGATAGGCACTTGCATATCTTAGAGCAAAACCAGCTATGGTTTCAACCCTGTAATTGTTTGCTTTTATCCCGAGCTTTTTAAGTTTATTCCTTATTGAATGAACGCCTGCATGAGTATGAGTAAGAATTAACTGCCTGCCAAAAGTATATTTGATCGTTTCTGCAATAAGATGAGTTTTCCCACAACCTGCTGCTGCAATAACGACTGCACGTTCCTGTTTCGATAGCAATTCCGGTGTGGTTTCCTCTTTATGCATATATCCATGATTTTAAATCTTCCATCTTTCTGTGGATATCGCTGTCTTGCATTTCTTCAAAACACTCAAATACTATGTTTCCAAGTTTTCTTGCTTTATCGGTTCTCTTGAACCATTCCTTTTTCTTTGCAATTTCACCAAGTTGTTGCCTATAATTTCCCAAATCGGTTAATTCTGAAAAGGTATTATATGTGTTTCCAAGCTTCGCATTTATTGAATCCAAGACACTTTGATTTGCCTCGTCATCTCCCTTATCTTCTGATAAAATATCCTTTGCCAATGAT
>SKSE01000115.1 GCA_007118135.1 Bacteroidales bacterium
AAAGTCATGGATGGCTATTACAGTCAGGCTGCCAAAAGCCGGGCAAACAGCCTGTTGCGCGATCTGATGATCGGATCTGACAGGTACAAATCCCTGCAAAAGCAAAAACTTACAGCACAGGAAACAGA
This sequence comes from Bacteroidales bacterium, assembly GCA_007118135.1. GTDB lineage: Bacteria > Bacteroidota > Bacteroidia > Bacteroidales > UBA7960 > SKVR01. The sequence continues at coordinate 129 of SKSE01000115.1, forward strand.
AGAAGCATTTAAGAAAACAGTTCCCATGGAGATTTTCTCATGGGATGGGCCTCAGACTATGCAGATGAGCCCCTGGGACTCCATTTTCCGAATGCAGCAAATTATGCATTCGGGTCTGGTATCCATTGATCCTGGTAATGGACATGTAAAAGCATGGGTAGGAGGAAATGACTTCAGGTATTTCCAGTATGATCATGTTTTATCAAGACGTCAGGCCGGATCAACATTTAAACCCTTTGTGTATGCTACTGCCCTTGAAATGGGCATTGATCCTTGCGAATACGTGAGTAATGAACTGGTAGTGTACAATGATTATGAAGACTGGGCTCCTCAAAATGTTTCGGGAAATTATGAGGGATATTACAGCATGAAAGGTGCCCTGGCCCATTCCATCAATACCATTTCGGCCCACTACATCAGCATGACAGGAGTTATTCCTGTTATGGAAAATGCCCGCAAGGCAGGAATCATATCACGCCTGCCAGCTGTGCCTTCACTGGCACTGGGTACTGCCAATGTAAGTCTGCTTGAAATGACCACTGCTTACTCTACCTTTCTGAATGACGGTTCTACCCTGCAGCCTTTCTGGATATTGCGTATCGAAGACAGCAACGGAGAAGTATTGTACAAAAGAGAATCGCAAAGAGCATCATCCAGGGCATGGGAAGAATCTACTGCTCTGATGATTACCGATATGCTGAAAGCAGCTGTTGATAATGGTACTGCAGGCAGGCTCAGAAGCCAGTTTGGCTTACCGGGCGATTTGGCCGGCAAAACCGGAACTACACAAAACAATGCCGATACTTGGTTTATCGGATATACTCCCGGACTGGTAACCGGTGTATGGACAGGCGTGGAGAACCCTGCTTTTGCACATCTTTACGGAGCACCCATGAGCTCCTCAGCCAGTGCAGTGCCGCTTTGGGGCGAATACCACCGCAGCATTCTGAGAAACGGAAATACACGTAAATATATGAACGGGAATTTTACACCGCTACCCGACAGTCTTGCCATTTTATTAAACTGTTCCATGTATCTGGAAGAATTGCCATCAGAGGGCTGGTGGGAAAGCATTTTCGGCAGCCCCGAAGAACGGGAACAAAGGCGGAGAGAACGAAGAGAAAGAGAAGACCGTCCCAGCCGATTCAGAAGATTCCTTGAAAGTATATTCCAGGGTAATTAATTTCTGCCTCTACCGGCACCCCGGGGTGTGCCCCTGCTTTCACGCAAAAGATTCCTGTTGAAGTTGCGCTCAGCTTCGTAGAGTTCAATGACTTTTTTTACCGGAAGAATGTTCTTGAATTTTTCATGATATTCCCGTCTTAATGCGGCCATTTCTTCCATGTTGGCTATTTCAGCATCGGCAATTAAAAGCAACTCCTGCTCCGATAAGCGATCCAGGTTATTCAATTGTTGCCTTTGAGACCGATGCTTTCTCATCATTTCATTGCGTTTTTCATGATACTCATTATAAACAGGCCAAAATGCTTTAGCTTCGGCAGGAGTAAGCGATAATTCTCTTGTTATAAAGGCTATCCGGCGGGCTTCCATTTGCTCATGACGTTCCTGTCTCTGCCCGGGACCACCCTGGGCCCAACCTGTCTGAATAAAAAGTATTATTGCCAGGATTGTTGAAAAACTTAATGTTGAAAATTTATTTACCATGACACATTTTTTTTAAAAACTGTTCAAATCATTTATAAAATTAAAATCTTACCAGATATCATCTGCAGCATCAGGAGGAAAATCAAGATAGTATCCGGTATAACTTAAAAGATATTCCAGTACATCATCCTCTTCAAATACTAATTCAGAAAATTCTGTATCAAACCCATTGTCCATTAGAATATCATAGTATGCATCGGTTTGATAATTAGAGTACCATGCCAGATGATCATCATATAATTCCTGCTCAGCTTCGGTCAGATAGGTTTCAGCAGGCATTTGCAAGTAAAAGAAGTACCCTGCAAATGCAAGAAGCAAAACTGCAGTTGTTATAATAGCAAGTCTTGGCAGGGTAAAAAATCCAAAGGCTCCCTTTTTAGATGAGGATGTAGAATGGATCCTGTTGTTTATACTTTCAGGTAATGTTTCAAAGTAGCCGGCAGGAACCTGAAATGGATTATCTCCCTTGAGCTTTTCAAGTCCTGGGGCTAAATCTCTCAGTTCCTTATTGATATCGTCGTTATGCATGACCTTATAATTTTACTCAATTTAGACTATAAATACTTCCTTAGGTTTAATGGTTTTTTACGTAATCTTCAACTTTTTTTACAGCATGATGATAAGAGGCTTTCAATGCACCCTCAGAAGTATCAAGTATTTGCGACATTTCTTCATATTTCAGCTCGTCATAATAACGCATATTAAAAACTATTCGCTGTTTCTCAGGAAGACTAAGAATGGCCTTCTGTAACTTTTTTTGAATTTCATTACCTGAAAAGTGGGCATCTGTCTCAAGCTTTTGTGTCAGGGTGTTTTCCACATCATGCCATGGAATAAAAAATCTTCTCTTCTTACTGTTAAGAAAAGTAAGCGCTTCATTGGTTGCAATGCGGTAGAGCCAGGTAAAAAGGCCTGATTCAGCCCTGAAGCGATCAAGGTTTTTCCAGGCTTTCACAAATACATCCTGAACTATATCATTGGTATCCTCATGGTCAATGACAAGTCTTCTAACGTGCCAGTAAACTTTTTCCTGGTACTTCTTTATCAACAGGTTAAATGCATAATTGGGATTATCCGAATTATGAAATAAATCCAGTAGCTGCTCATCAGAATAATGCTCCATGAAAGTACAAATGCATTTAAACTGTAAGACTGAAATTACCGGTCATAGTTTAATGCTCCGGAAATTTTTCTTACCTGATCCTGATGACAAAATTAAGATAATCTACTGATTGAGGTTAACCATGGTAGAAACCCCCGACTCGATACGGAAAGGTCTGTCGATGGAGAATACGGTCAGGTTGGAAACCCTGGAACGGAAAACTACTCTGTAATTTCCGGGTTGAAGATAAAGCGTTTCACTGGTTACATTTTCGCGCATAACATGAATTTCACTCAGTTCGTTACCTTCTTCATGCAGTATTTTAGCATAACCCTGCCCAGGAAGTCTTATTACGGCAATCCCCGGTTGTGGCACTTCAACTCTGGTGGTATGGCTCTGGTTGATTTCAACACCCTTTACGTGAATACGGGGTAATGAAAGAATCTCAAGATCATACCTGCCGGCAAGATACCTTTCTGTTTCACCGAAATACTGGGTTGTGAGGGTCTCACCATGACCGGCTTTACGTATTATGGCATTGTATTTAACCTGGGTAGTTCCGCCGGCAAGTAAAGTCAGACTACCCTGCGGCACATCAGCATGAATAATATTATGCCTGCCGGGATTAATTTTAATATTATTTACCCTTACCGGCGGCATGGTATGTACCACCATGTCATAAACCACCAACGGGTCCATGTAATATAAAGTATCAGGCAATCCTCTGAAATTAAGGGTATGCACGAAATTATTCATGATCTTGCCGCTGTGATTATCATAAAATGTTATGGGAACATTGGTCTCAGATGGAGTACCATTTATATCGAGCAGGTTGACCTGGGCCGTGGTGTTATCCAATGCCTGTGATATAACAATATTTAAACTCTGACGGAATTCAACCTCACTGGTTGCATCGAAATAAATGCCTACACATTCAAAATCAGCACGAAAATCCCGACCTATACCAATCACAAAGGGTTTAAGTATAATACCCTTTTTCTGCAATTCCCTGGAAACAGCACAGGGATCGCCACCACATTCTTCAATACCATCGGTAATCAAAACAATAATATTCCGGCAATTATCACACGGCGGAAAATCATGCTGAGATCGCTCAAGCGACATGGCAATGGGTGTGGTTCCCCGTGGCGTTATGGTGCGAAGACGTTGTTTAATTCGACTCACATTATTATCAGCAAAAGGAACCTCAAGCCTGGTATCGTCACAATCCTGCGGGGGAAACCTCTTCTGGTGGCCATATACCCGCAATGCAAGTTGAGTGTTCTCAATGCCATCAAGGCTGTCAAGAAGTTCAGTAAGAAGGTTACGGGCAATATTAATGCGCATATCACTTTGCCAGCGGGCAAACATACTTTGCGACGCATCAAAAATAAAAAGTATCCGGGTGAGTGGCGGCTCTTGTTCTTCTGCTCGCTGGGCATTACTCTTTTGTATTAACAGAGGCCCTGCCAGGAGTATCAAAAACAGTATAATTGCCTTATTCTTCAATCTTAATCTTCTTAATAATTTTTACTTGATGAAATGAAAAACAGCTTAATTGATTATTAAACCAATATTTCTTATCATTATTGTTTTCTCAAAAAACATTCAAAGGTAAAGAATTGCCACTTCCTTTTTTTGCGGTTTTTATGGATTATTAAAAGGGGTTTTCACCTGAAATTTTTTTTTACATAAAAAGCACATCACAGCAAACTGATATTCAACTCAATAAAAAATAATTCAACTATTGTGGTAAAATAATACCACAATTATTTTTTTGTTTCAAAAATCATTTATACATTTGCGTATTCATATACCTATTTACCTGTTTAAAATCATGAGCAAAGTCCTCAACATATCAGAAGCCGCTACAATAGCCATACACAGCATGGGCTTGATAGCTCGCAGCGACAAGCTTGTGAGCACACAGGAGATAGCAGATGTAACCGGTTTTTCAAAAAATCACATTTCAAAAATCCTTCAGCAACTGGTTAAAAATGGATACCTGGTATCTACCAGAGGACCCAAAGGTGGATTTGTTTTGAATGAAAAAGCCAAAGAAAAATCATTACTTGACATTTATAACCTGATTGAGGGTGAACTTGAAGATAACACGTGTAAAATGCAATGCGAAAACTGTCCTTTCTCGAGCTGCATTTTTGGCGGATTGGAACAAAAATTTACTAATGAATTCCGCAATTATCTTATGGGCAGAAAAGTAATTGCACTTTAAATCATAAAACAAAAAAACATCATAATAAAAACTACTTAACGACTAACTTAAATGAAAAGAACCATCATAAAAATCGACGAAGAACTTTGCAACGGTTGCGGACTATGTGTGGATGGCTGCCATGAGGGAGCCTTACAAATGATTGACGGGAAAGCCCGCATGATCAGCGATCTGTATTGCGACGGACTGGGCGCATGTATAGGTGACTGCCCCGTTGGTGCCATAACCCTTGAAGAACGTGAAGCAGAGCCCTACGACGAAATAAAAGTAATGGAACGTATTTCACCCAATGGTGAAGCTACTGTTATTGCGCATCTTAACCACCTGATCGATCATAATCAGACCGAATTTGTAGAGCAGGGTATTCAGTACATCATAGATAACAAGCTGGATATTGATCTTAGAAAATTAAAAAATTATACCAGCGAAGAAAAAGAAACAAAAACCCCTAAAAAAGAAATTAAAATGGAAATGAATCACCATGCCGGTGGCGGTTGCCCCGGATCAAGAATGATGAGTTTTGACCGTCCTGAAGCAGCCACTGCAACAGCAACAGCAACCGCTACTTCAGTAGCACAACCCTCAGAATTGAGACAATGGCCGGTGCAACTGCACCTGGTAAATCCACAGGCACCCTATTTTCAGAATGCCGATGTGTTAATGGCAGCCGACTGTGTGGCCTTTTCAATGGGCAACTTCCACAGTAAATATCTGAAGGGTAAAGGTCTTGCCATTGCTTGTCCTAAACTGGACCAGGGTAAGGAAATCTATATTGATAAACTTACTGCCATGATTGACCATGCCAGAATCAATACACTTACTGTAATGGTTATGGAAGTACCTTGCTGCTCAGGATTGCTTCAAATGGCAAAAATGGCAACAGAAAAAGCCAGCCGGAAAGTGCCAGTCAAAGCCCTCGTAGTAGGCCTGGATGGAGAAATCAGAAGTGAAGAATGGATGTAAAAAGAATTATAAACCTTTAAACAACTAAGCTTGTTAAATATATAAACACTTAAAAAACAGGAGATTTAATTATGAGTATGTTTTGTTTTCAATGTCAGGAAGCCGCAAAAGGCACAGGATGCACCATCAAAGGTGTATGCGGAAAAGAAC
>SKSE01000003.1 GCA_007118135.1 Bacteroidales bacterium
GCAATTTTTCCCCTTAATATGACCGGAGTTTTTTAATTAACAAGCTTTAATTAAAGGTACTTTTGATTTGTAAGATTTAATAATTATTTTTGATTTATACATCTAAAACCTAAAATCAAATCATTATGACAACTAAAGAAGAGATATGGATTCCTTTCGATGTTATCGAAAGTTTTATGGTAAAAGTATTAATGAAAGCCGGATTGCCGGAAGATGATGCAAGGATTGTAACCGATGTGCTTGTTCAGGCCGACAAACTTGGGTTTGATTCGCATGGTGTAAACAGGTTAAAACCCATTTATCTTGATCGTATTAATGATGGTATCCTTAATCCTGTAACTGAATTTGAAGTGGTTAAGGAATCACCTGCTACTGCTGTAGTAGACGGTCATAACGGAATGGGACATGTTATCTCCTATAAGTCAATGCAACTGGCCATTGAAAAAGCCAAAAAAACCGGTATGGGTATGGTTGCTGTCAGGAATTCAACCCACTATGGTTTTGCGGGTTATTATCCTCTTATGGCTGTTAATGAAAATATGATTGGAATTACAGGAACCAATGCCCGCCCATCTATTGCACCTACATTTGGCGTAGAAAATATGCTGGGAACCAATCCTATGACTTTCGGAATGCCATCAGATGAGGATTTCCCGTTTCTGCTTGACTGTGCCACATCCATAACCCAACGGGGTAAAGTTGAGGTATACGCACGCCAGGGTAAAGAAATGCCCAAAGGCTGGGTAATTGATGAAAATGGTGAATCCAAAACCAACTCACAGGAAGTTCTGGAAGATTTAATAGCCGGTCGTGCTGCATTTACTCCGCTTGGAGGTGTGGGTGAAGAAACAGGTGGATATAAAGGTTACGGGTACGCAACTGTAGTTGAGATTCTTTCAGCCGCTCTTCAGCAAGGTGCATACATGAAAATGCTTATGGGTATTAAGGATGGGAAAAAGGTTCCTTATCCGTTGGGACACTTCTTTATTGCTATCGACATTAACGCGTTTACTGAACCTGATGATTTCAAAAGAATTACAGGTAATATCCTTCGTGAACTAAGGGCTTCACGAAAAATGCCGGGCCAGAATCGAATTTACACTGCCGGCGAAAAAGAACACGATACCTGGATGATCAGAAAAGATAAGGGAGTTCCCTTCAATGACGCATTAATGGAAGAGTTCAGCGGTATGAGCAAGACTTATGGCCTTGATGAATACCTTAAGTATTTTGAGAAGTAAAATTACGGGTTTTACCAGTAACAGGTTATCTCAAAACCGCCTATTGTTCGTTGAGCCTGTCGAAACGACGTCTGATTACTAATCAGATATCCACTTCGACAGGCTCAGTGTCCATAATAAGTACTTATTATACAGCCCTTTGTTTTTCATCCCACATCAATTCCAATTTTCTTCAGGAGCAACGATGCATTGAATGTATTACAGATGCCGGGTTTAAGTTTGTAATCGAAACTCATGGTGTTGTCTTTCTCAATGATAATGTCAAAGTAATAATTGGAGATGTTTTCGGGAAACTCTTTCTGCATTTCTGCCAGTTCAAGATTGTGGGTGGCAACAATGGCTGGTACTTTATGCTGGATCAGTTCGCGTACGATGGCCATGCTTCCCCGGGCCTTGTCGGCCGAGTTGGTGCCGCGCAGCATCTCATCAAGGAGTAACAAAATATTGTTATCCTGTCGTGCAATGTCAAGGATCTTTTTCAGCCTGAGGATTTCACGGTAAAATGTGGACGTATTTTCTGTAAGCGAATCGGTAATCGTAAGATAGGTCAGGATTCGAAAATGACTGATATTCAGACTTTGTGCGCATACTACCGAACCTGCTTTGGCAAGTATGATATTAACTCCGATGGTGCGCAGAAAAGTGCTTTTGCCCGCCATATTTGAACCGGTGATGATATTGATCCATGATTCTTTCTCCAGGTTAAAATCATTGCAAACGCGCTCATTTTCAGGAATCAGGGGATGCCCAAGGTTTTTTCCCTCAAGATAAAATCCATTTTTATGAAACACCGGAAAATTCCATTCAGGATGGTTATTCCTGACATTAGCCAGGCTTATGATCGCTTCCATACTTCCGGCCACACTGAACCATTGCCTGGTCTTTTCTGCATAAATATCAAACCATTGTGTTATTTTACGGCATAATACTATGTCCCAGAGCAAAAAGATGTTGAGGATCATTCCAATCAGCATCCCCAGTGAATAATCGAGTTTTTTGCTTAGGTTTTGCAGCCGGGCTATGGATCGGGTAGCGCTCATGTGCTCATGACTCAGATCATTTCGCAGGTCATCAAAGAAAGCAGAATGGAGTTTTTTCGATTCGAATGCGGTAAGGATCTTATGGTAATCCTTCAGCGTATTTTCGCGACCTTCCAGTTGAGCACGTATGGTTTTGGTAAATTTCCCGTAGCGAAAGCTGAGTAAGCTGTTCAGAAATATGGGTATCAGAAGCAGGGTTGCATTTATAGCGAAAAAGGAAATGCCTGCAATGGTCAGCAGCATCAAGCCAAAAGATAAAATGATCCAGGTTTTCAGGTTTTTTGGGGCTGACATGGTTTTTTCAATCTCAGGCAGATGTTCTTTACGGAAGTCATCAATTCGATTTTTGTAAAGTCCTGTACGCAGATCTTCACACCATTCTTTTTCTGCGGCAAGTTCTTTTATGGCTGCCTGTCTTTTCAGGATTTCTTCCAGCGGATGCTCATCTGCCAGCCAGCCGGCAAGTGCTTTATTCCCAACACCGGTAGCACACCGGTTGATGTAATGAAAGATGCTTTTTTCGCCAAACAGATCCATATCATAGGAATAATCATGATCGGGATTATGAAATGAGCTGCCGGAATAATAAATATTACCCTTCAAGTCAAAACAATCTATCTCATTTTCCAGGATCTTTTTCCGGGTAAGGGCAGTATCAAGCTTCTCCTGATTGTTCAGATGCAAAAGAACTACACGTATAAAACCAAACAGCAAAATACCTGAAATGATAAAGCCTGTTGTGCTAAGATTTCCCAGGCTTATGGATATCATCACAAGGAAAGCCAAAAAGCTGACCAGTCGCAATGTATTAAAAATGTTGTCTTTTTTTTGAAGTTGTGAGATAAGTAATCCGACTTCGTTGATACGTTCTGTGTAATATGAAATCATACAGTTTTTTTGAAAAGGTATTTTTCTTTGAGAAATAAAGCCGTCAAAAATAATCATTTAATATTGTTTCGTTGAGAAATGAAACCCTTATAGAATTATCATTCAAGAGATGATCCAATAAACAAAATCATTAAAAATCTGCGTTGCCAGGCATCTGCGTTATCAGCGTTCCAAATTGATGAAAGGATCGGGCTTTAAAAAATTTACCCTGAATGTTTTACCGAAAACCCTATTTTTGCAGCTTCTCAAATCTCATTTCAAATGCAAAATGTTTTTCATGACATTCTTAAGGTAAAGGCTCCCTTTTATACTGAATCAGGGGGTGTTTTGCCTGAAATCGATATTGCCTATCATATTCTGGGTGATTTGCAGCAAAGCAGGCCGCTGGTTTGGGTAGGACATGCCCTTACAGGCAACTCCAACCCGCTGGATTGGTGGCCGGGTATTGTGGGACCGGGCAAATATGTGGATACGGAGAAATACAATGTAGTTTGTGCCAATGTACTGGGTTCCTGTTATGGAAGCACCGGAGCACATTCCATCAACCCCGAAACCGGTAAACCTTATATGCTCGATTTTCCTCTTATAACCATCAGAGATATGGTTAAAGCCCATGAAATTTTGCGAAAACATTTGGTAATTGAAAAAATCGACTTGTTTATTGGTGCATCTTTGGGAGCTTTTCAGGGAATAGAATGGAGTATTATGCAACCCGGACTGGTTGACCGGCTTGTTTTTCTGGTTGCCGGTGCCAGAACCAGCCCATGGTGTAAAGCTTTTAATGAAGCACAACGTATGGCTATGGAAGCCGACCAGACATTCTTCTCAGATGATGAAAATGCAGGAGCCCGCGGACTTATGGCTGCCAGGGCAATAGGCATGGTCAGTTATCGAAATTATCAAACTTTTGATACCACTCAACCTGATACTGATAACGGGCAACTGGAGAATTTTCGGGCATGCACCTACCAGCGTTACCAGGGAGAGAAACTTGCAAAAAGGTATAATGCTCATGCGTACTACTACATATCAAAAGCTTTTGATTCGCATGATGTAGGCCGGGGCAGGGGAGGTGAGAAAAAGGCTCTTGAAAATGTTCAGACCAAAACCCTTTGTATTAGTACCGATTCAGATATTTTATTTCCTGTTGAAGAGGTAAAAGCAGTTGCAGATATGCTACCAAATGCTGAGCATGTAATTCTTAAAAGCATGTATGGTCATGATGGTTTCCTTATCGAAAATGATAAGCTAACCGACATTCTTAAAAACTGGCAAGGAAAATTATAGGTTACGTACTACATTTTTGACAGGCAAACTTCAAGGCTGTCGCGCCAATGGGGCAGAGTGATTCCAAAATCTTTCTTTACCCTTGATTTGTTCAGCACACTGTAAAAAGGCCTTATTGCCTCTGTAGGAAATTCTTTTGAAAGAACGGGTACCACATTACACTGAAGTTTTTTGATATTTACTATGGCATGGGCAAAATCATACCAGCTTGCAATGCCTTCATTGCTGAAATTGTAAATTTCAGTGCGGATTTTTTGGGGTACCTTAGGTATGATCTCCATAATTACCCGGGCAAGATCTCCGGCATATGTGGGGCTGCCAATCTGATCATAAACCACTTTGAGTTCCTTTTCTTTTTTGGCTTTTTCATAAATCGTTTTTACGAAATTATTGCCATAAGAAGAAAAAAGCCATGAGGTACGAAAGATAAGTGCCCTTTTTGCATTAAAAATTACTTCGATTTCTCCGTCGAGTTTGCTTTTTCCATAAGTAGTCTTCGGGCCTGCTGTATCGTTTTCTGTATAAGGTTTGAAATTTTTTCCTTCAAAAACATAATCAGTAGAAATATGAATAAGCAATGCATTAACTTTAGCACAGGCCAATGAAATATTTTTTGCCCCGATAACATTAATTTGTGTTACTTCCGATTTGTGCGATTCTGCCAAATCAACCGCAGTAAATGCCGCACAATTGATAGCAACTTCTATCTTATTGGATTTTACAAACTGCATAGTTTTATCAGCATTTGTAACATCCAGCTCATTCAAATCGGTAAAAAAGAATTTATGGTTACCAAATTCTTTTTCCAATTCGCGTAATTCACTTCCCAATTGTCCATTACTTCCTGTAACGAGTATGTTCATATATAGCAGGTTAAATCGTTATATTCTTAAAATAGTTAATGGTATTCATAAGCCCTTCTTCCAGCTGTGTAGTTGGTTTCCAGCCAATCAGATTTTCCAGTTTGCTGATATCAGGTTTTCGTTGCATCGGATCATCTTCAGGAAGGGGTTTAAAAATTATTTTGGATTTCGAATTTGTAAGTTCTATAATTTTTTTGGCCAGCTCTAAAATGACAAACTCGTCAGGATTACCAATGTTCATAGGACCAATAATATCTTCTCCGGTATTCATGAAATCTATCATGCCGCTAATGAGATCATCAACATAGCAAAAGCTGCGAGTCTGGCTGCCATCACCATAAATGGTAATGTCTTCATTTTTTAAGGCCTGCACAATAAAATTCGAAACTACTCTGCCATCATTAGGATGCATTCCTGGCCCATAGGTATTAAAGATACGCAGTATTTTTATTTTAACCTTATTTTGTGTATGATAATTCATAAAAAGAGATTCTGCACAACGTTTCCCTTCATCATAACATGCACGTGGGCCAATGGGGTTCACATTGCCCCAGTATTCTTCGGTTTGCGGATGGATTTGAGGATCACCATAGACTTCACTGGTTGAAGCCTGGAGTATTTTTGCTTTTATGCGTTTGGCAAGCCCCAGCATATGCACTGAACCCATTACTGATGTTTTTATGGTTTTAATTGCATTATACTGATAGTGAATGGGTGATGCAGGGCAAGCCAGGTTGTAAATTTCATCGGCTTCAATGTAAAAAGGTGTGGTAATGTCATGCCGAATCAGCTCAAAGTAGGGGTTTTTTAAAAGATGCACTACATTTTGCTTTTGCCCTGTAAAGAAATTATCAAGGCAGAATACTTCATGACCATCATTAAGAA
>SKSE01000241.1 GCA_007118135.1 Bacteroidales bacterium
CCGAAGTTGTAGGAATGCGATGCGCTTGCATTTAATGTTGGTAAAAGATTTGCCCGGCTTTGGGTAAGATTTTCTCCGGCCAAATCAACTGATAATTTCTGTTGCTGCAATTGGAGATTATTTTCCCAGGCATGATCAATACATTCTTCGAGGGTCCATAAATGATTCTGCTGAGAAAACCCGGGGAAAGCTGAGAAGCATACAAAAACGAAAAAAATCAATACCAGTTTGAGTTTATTTTTGTGCATAATACACTACGGGGTAAAAAGGGTTAATGATTAGGTTTGCAGGGTCAGATATTTAATAAGTTGCTAACATATATCGGACGCTTTGAATTGCTCTTTATTACAATTCAAACCTAATATTTTTTTCTGAGATATGATATAATTTATTTGTTTTCAATTTAACAGAAACAAATAATACAATTGCTTTGTTTCAATTTGATAAACCATAAATAAGAAAGTAAACCCATGCGCATAGCAATAACAGGTCATACCGGATTCATTGGCAGCGAGTTGAAAAAATATTTTTCAGAAAAGGGTTATGAGATAACCGGAATCGGACGCAATGATTTCAAACGTGGCTCCGGGCATCTGGCCGGAAAAATTGAGGGTCATGACTTTCTGATCAACCTGGCAGGTGCACCCATCATTAAAAGGTGGACAAGAAGATACAGCCGGTTGTTATGGACCAGCCGCATTGAAACCACACGTCAGCTTCGCGAAGCCATTGGCACGTGCAGCAACCCTCCCAAAGCATTTTTTTCAGCATCAGGTGTGGATATTTATGCATCAGGGAGTACCCATACTGAAAGCAACAATGAGCTGAGCAACGATTTTCTGGGTTTGCTTTGCCAGAACTGGGAAGAGGAGGCTTTAAAAACCAGGATATCTTGCCCCACTTACATCATACGTACGGGTGTCATTTTAGGAGAAAGCGGCGGAGCATTACCAAAAATGTCTTTACCATTTAAGCTTTTTGTGGGAGGAAAAATAGGCAACGGAAAGCAGATCATCTCCTGGATGCATATCAGGGATTATGCCGATGCACTTCATATGCTTATGCAAACATTACCGGAAAAGGAAATTTTCAATTTTACCACACCAGGTCCGGTTTCCAATGCTGAATTTTCATCTGTTCTTGCAAAAGCACTCAACCGGCCCAACTTTTTTATGGTACCTCCTTTTGCCCTAAGGCTTCTTTTCGGAAGAGGTGCTGTAATTCTTCTGACAGGGCGAAAGGTATTACCTGAAAATCTTCAAAAAGCGGGGTTCACCTTTCAACTTCCGGAAATCTCCGGCGCACTTCAGAACCTTCTCAATCAGCCGAAAAGTAAGGTAAAAACCTGATCTACCCTGCTTACAGGATGAATTTTGATTGAGTACTTTTTTGCATCAAATCCTTTGAGATTGAATTTGGATATGAAAATCTCATCAAAGCCCAATTTTTCTGCTTCCGCAATTCTTTGCTCAATACGTGTTACAGGCCTTATTTCGCCGGTAAGACCCACTTCTGCGGCAAAGCAGGCCTTATCATTTACTGCAATATCCTCATTGGAAGAGAGCACAGCGCAAATAACCCCCAGGTCAATGGCCGGGTCATCCACGCGGATTCCTCCGGTAATATTCAGGAAAACATCCTTCACAGAAAGCCTGAAACCACATCGTTTTTCCAGCACTGCCAGCAGCATGTTCAGCCGGCGCACATCAAATCCGGTTGATGACCTTTGCGGGGTACCGTAAGCGGCAGTACTGATGAGTGCCTGGGTTTCAATAAGGATGGGGCGCATCCCTTCAAGGGTTGCAGAAACTGTTATGCCGCTCAGCTGATCTTCGCGGCTTGAAAGCAGTACCTCCGAAGGGTTGGCTACTTCTCGCAAACCATCTCCTCTCATTTCAAAAATGCCCAACTCAGACGTTGAGCCAAAACGGTTTTTTTGCGAACGCAGGATGCGATAAACATGGTTATGATCTCCTTCAAACTGCAATACTGTATCTACCATGTGTTCAAGCAATTTGGGTCCTGCTAGTGAGCCCTCTTTGGTAATATGGCCTATCAGAAAAACAGGGGTACCGGTCTCCTTGGCATACTTCTGAAATTCTGATGCACACTCACGAATTTGCGAAACGCTCCCTGCAGATGATTCAATATGTGCAGTAGTAAGGGTTTGGATGGAGTCGATAACAATTAATTGGGGCTGGATCTCATCTACATGATGAAAAATGTTATCCGTGCGTGTTTCGGTGAGTATGTAACAGTCGGACTGATTCAGCCCCAACCGTTCTGCACGCATTTTTATCTGCAGCTCACTTTCTTCTCCTGAAATATAAAGCACCTTTTGGTTCTTAATGTTAAGAGCTACCTGTAGCATTAGTGTCGATTTTCCAATACCCGGCTCACCACCTACCAGAATCAATGCACCAGGAACAATTCCACCCCCCAGTACCCTGTCGAGTTCTTTGTTTCCCGATAGAAACCGTTCTTCTTCCCGGTTTCTGATTTCTGAAATTGGCCTTGGCCTGGCACCCGCAGCACCACTCCCCTGGCCCTTTCGTGAAGCTGAACCCTTAACAGATTTTTCAATGATTTCTTCCACGTAGGTGTTCCACTCGCCACATGATGGGCATTTGCCAATCCATTTGGCCGATTGTGCACCACAATTCTGACAGAAAAAAGCTGTTTTTACTTTCGCCATACTCTGTTAAAAAATAAAAAAGAAAGGGAAAACCACGCTGAAAAGCTAAATTGGTTTTCCCTCTGCAACCATGAAAACAAGGCTCTAATTTACAAAAAGAAATGTAATTATCACTGAATTTTTACAAACTCTTTGAATAAAACACCACCCGGTATATCCATATGAAGTATAAGATGAGAGCTATCCAGCTTTACAACATCCCAGTGATTGTTCCATAAAGAATTGGAAGTATTAAGTAAACGGATAGTGGAGTTAAAGGGTGTTGATTCAAGAATATAAAATCCGGTATCACGCAATGTAAGGTCTTCGGGATTAGATGTTGACCTGTGATAGATACTCAGATTTCCATCTTCAAAAACCCACTCAATGGTATGGGGGGCTTCAATATCGGCAACATTTACAAATTCCCAGGTTCCTCTTACCATGTCCTCTGAGTGCTTTTTGCACCCCGAAAGAACAAGAATAAAAGCTAAAATTAGCCCGGCAGAAAAAACGGAATGTTTCATGTTTTGAATCCTTAAAATTCAGATACTGATAACAAATTTAAAAATAAACATGCTTGATTTACTATTAAAATAAGGTTGTTATAAAAATTTCGAGGTTTTTTTATTTGCAAAACAAAAAGTTTTGTTTTCACCTACTGGTTTTATAACCCTAAAATGAACCGGAAACCCTTATACTCAGGCTTCTGTGGGGTTGAATATCACCGGGCCGGCCCATATACTCTGTATTGGAAAGATTTTTCAACACCATTGAAACTTCATAGTTACGGTAAAACTGCCAGCCCATATTCAGATCTATGATAAAATGCCCGGTATTGTTACTGTTCCAGTAATCATAGAAGCCGGGAAGTATGGTTTCGCGGGTAAGCTCATCGAGGAAAACATCATCTATATTCAGCATTTTAGAGCGGTAAAAAAGATCGACGCTCAGCCTGTAGTTTCTGAAAGCAGTACCAAGACTGACTTTGGCAGAGTGGTTTCGTCGGTATTTAAGGAAAGTACCGGTATTTTTTCCGGTTTGGGGATTGAACTCTACAGGATACATAAACACGTAACCCCCTGATATTGTATTATCGAACTGTCCGATAGTACGGCTAAGAATAAATTCTGTCTCTACACCATAAACCCTGGAGTATTCGGTATTGGTTGCACGAAATCCAAACTCTCCCAGGCCCGTTTGAGGATTAGGATAGATGCCAAACATATATTCGATCAAGTCTTTATTTTGAGAATAAAAAAGAGCAATATCAAGAAGTCCGTTCCAATTCTGAACACCAATACCTTGTTTAAGGCCAATCTCTGAGTTCCAACCCGATTCGGCTTCAACGAATGGATTGGGAAAAATGGTAACAGCACCCAGTGCTGTTGCAGCATGCTTCTCAGCAATGGAAGGATACCGGTACCCCTGACCCCAAGATGCACGTAAAAAAGAATATTCAAGCAACTGATAATTTAATCCGGCCCTAAACAGCGTTACCAGCCGGTCTCTTTCACCATTTAGGGTATTATGCTCCAATCTTATTCCACTTACAAGTTTTAATCTTTCGAGCGGACTTACATCTGCCTGCATATAAGCAGCCAGGTTAAGTGCTTCATGATCGCCGTAAAACTCTGACCATACCATGCTGGTCTTTTGAAGGATACCGGTATTTAAACTCAGAAATGAGTTCACTTTGTACCAACTCTGATATTCGGAATAAATGGAAAGGGCATCGCTGTTGGTAGATTCTGAACCGGGATATCTGTTTTGAGAAAACTGAATCCTGTTGCGAAGATCATGACTTGCCCGGGATGAATAAAGCAACCTCACAAACGGATCTACTGTTACAAAAATTCCATTCAGATTAATGGCAGTTGATTCTGCCTGTCGTAGTGCTCCCTGTTCAGCATCTTCCCATAACACAAAATCCCGTTTGTCGGTATAACCCACCAGGGTATTCACACCATAAGAAAGCCCTTGAATACTATTGTGGTGATGCCTTAAATTCAAATTAATTCGCCCCAGGTTTTCATTGTTTAACCTTCGGTAGCCCTGATCAAGAAGAAGAAAACTGCCCAGAGCCAACTCTGTTTGCCCGTATCTCTTCAGATGTGAAAAGGATGCGCTGGAGAAATTTCTCGGGCTGTTCCACCATTTCCAGTTTTTGTTGTGAGGATTATCAAAAAATCCGCTCTCCAGGAAAAAAGATATTTCTCCCTCTTCGGTGGCAGGAGCTGTGCGAAAATTAATGATACCGTTTAATGCAGAAGATCCGTAAAGAACCGATGATGCCCCTTTGATGATCTCTATCTGGGAAATGTTTTCGAGGGGGAGAAATTGCCAGCGAATACTGCCGGCATCTGCTGCCAAAACAGGTAATCCATCAACCAATGTAAGCACTCTTGAGCCGGCGCCATAGCTAAAACCACTTCCACCACGAACCGAAGCCTGCCCGTCAAGTACTTCTATCCCCGGCGATTTGGTAATAAGCTCGGAAGCACTGGTAATATGTGCCTGATTGAAGTCCTGAGGTTTGATAAGACTCACTGACACCGTAGATTCTGCCACTCTCTGCTCAACACGCGAAGCACTTACAATAACCTGATTAAGCCGGGTTACTTCTGGTTCAAGGCTTACATCCAGAAAGAGAGTATCACTCGTGGAAACAGAAATTTGCCTCAGCACGGCATGATAACCTAAGAAACGAAACTGAAGCGTATATTCTCCGGGTTGAAGTCTCAGGTGATATATTCCTTCGTCATTGGTTACAGTTCCATGCCCGGGTGCATAAATAACATTAGCCCCGGGCAGAGGATTTTGATTAGATGCATCAGTAACCTTTCCTTTGACTACCGGTTGGGCAGAAACAGCCGGGGAAAGGATAAACCATATAAAAAATATCAGTACCGGTATCCGGACATACATTATTTAGGCACAAAGGTTAATCTCAAAAGCAAAGGATCATTAGGTGCAATAGGATTGGGAAAAGTCGCCGAGATTTTTAAGGAGTTGGATTCCAGTTCATCAATTTTTGTGAAAAGGGTATTCATTGGGAGCAAGGTCAGTGAGTCAGACCTGATAATCAACTCCGTTTCATTCTGCTGAAACTGCCACGTACCTTCATAAACACCAAAAGTACCCGTTCCGTCTTCCCTGAAATCCACATCACCTCGAAAATCTTCCAGTAACCCGTTGGGGCCTCCGGCATCAATTCCATTAACAAGCAAACTATCAGATACCCAAACCGGGCCGGTCAAATACCGGAAGCGATCAGATTGCTCATCATCTTTATCGCAGGCAGTCCACATAAACACGCCTGCCATTATTATCAAAAAAAATGCTCGTTTCATATTCTTAAGTTTTATTGTTTTAAATAACCATATAAAGTTAGTAAATATTTTAATCCGAAATCCGTGCAAATGTATACGGGGTTTTGGGTAAACGGTTTTAAACATAAGATGTTTTGACTCTAAGTAATGCCTTCACTAAAGACAGTTTCTTGCTAAC
>SKSE01000004.1 GCA_007118135.1 Bacteroidales bacterium
ACTCAGGTAATGGCATGGGATGGCATTGTAAGACCCTGGGAAGCCCAGCAAGGGCATTACGCCGCCTTGTTTGAGCCAGCCACATCTTTTTATAACCAGGTAGCCGTTTCAATGGGTAATGAAGATGGTAGTGCAAGAATAGCTTATACAAGACAGGACAACACCCCCGTAAGTATGAATTCGAGCCATACCAGGAATATAATAAACCTGAATTCAACCTACAATGTAAGAAGTAACTACACAGTTGATTTAGTGCTCACTTATAACAACCAGGAGGTTTTTAACCGTCCTTACCAGGTTGACAGGCTATGGAATAACTTTGGTGGTATGATGACCCGTTTTGACAATGCCGAATGGTATTTACCAAGATACAAGACAAGTTTAGGATATCGGCATGTTGTTGGCGACGGTCAAAGTCTTACACCGGAAGAGAATATCCCAACTAATGCATTCAGGCCTGATATCTTTAACTATCTCTGGCAGATGAATGCCAATGAGCTTACTGAAACCTCCGATAGGATTCTCGGTAGTCTTACCAATACATGGCAAATCATTGACGGACTGACTTTGCGCGGCAGGGTGTCAACAGACTTTACAACCAGATATACAGAGGGCAGAAACCCTAATACTGTACCTCTTGCATTTGGTAATTCAGGCTCATTCAGTATGAACAACTGGCAATACAAACTACTGTACGGTGATGTGTTGCTTAGCTACAGAAGAAGTCTCACGCCCGACCTGGTTCTCGGATTAAACGCCGGCTATAACGCACGGTCAGAAGAAGTGTATACAACTTCACGTTCAACCAATGGCGGTTTAAGTACCGAAAATCTTTTTGATATGGCGGCATCTGTAAACACACCGAACAGCGGTTCTGCGCGTTCCTTCTTTTTAACCGATGCCTTTTTTGGTATTCTGAATTTAGATTACAGGGGTTGGTTATTTGCCGAAGCAACACTTCGCCGCGACCGCACTTCCACAATGCATCCCGATAACAATGTATTTTACTACCCATCGGTAAATACTTCTTTCATTTTCAGTGATGTTATTGATGTGCCCGATTGGTTCGAATACGGAAAGTTTCGTGCCTCTTATGGTGTAGTAGGTAATTATCCCGACCAATACAGAGCAAATATTGCTTTTAACCAGGGTACCCTGGGAACTCAGATGGCCGGTGGACAACCTGTTCTCTTTACCAATTTGCCCGCGTCATTTGGCAATGATAATATTAAACCCGAAGAGAGACATGAGTATGAATTCGGTCTTGAAACTGGATACATAGGAGGTCGAATTGGTTTCGACATTACCTATTACGATGGAGAAACAAGAGACCAGATTTTGCCTCTTACCGTTGCTCGCAGTTCAGGTGCCAGTAATGTATTAACCAATATTGGTGTGTTGAGGAATCAGGGACTTGAAATGTCATTAAGGCTTATTCCGGTAAGAACCAATGATATTTTCTGGAATGTGGTATTTAATGCAGCAACCAACAAAA
The DNA here is from genome assembly GCA_007118135.1 of Bacteroidales bacterium. Lineage (GTDB taxonomy): Bacteria > Bacteroidota > Bacteroidia > Bacteroidales > UBA7960 > SKVR01. The sequence goes on from SKSE01000004.1 coordinate 1,496, forward strand.
ATACTGTTGTAAGACTTGCTGAAGATGCTGAATATTTGCTGCACGGCAATTATGACGGTAGTGCTGCTGAGTTGAGATCTGAAGTAGGTAAACCCATGGGTAGCTGGTATGCTCCTCCCATTGAAACCAATGAAAACGGCCAACCTTTGGTTGATGAAAGAGGCCTGTACAGAGTATCACCAACAGAATGGGAATATATAGGAAATGCTATGGACAGTTGGGTAGGTGGTTTTATGAATTCATTTAGCTACAGAAATATTACCCTTGATGTGGTGCTCGACTACCGTTTTGGCAGTTACATTATGCCAACAGCTGTAAACTGGATGATTAGCCGCGGTTTGCTTGTTGATGCTTTGGACTACAGGGATACCGAAAGTGGCGGTATTAGTTATTACATGGCAGATGGTGTTAGAATTCTCTGGGATGGTGGTAACACCGGACCCAATGGTGAAACCGTTTACCATGATGGGGTAATTTTAGATGGTGTAAGAAGAGATAACGGCCAACCCAATGATATCATTGCTTCTTCTTCAGAAATGTATCTGAGAACCAATGGCTGGGGTGGTCCGCAATGGAATCCTTATGCACAATACAGGAATTATATTTCTCCCAACGATTATATAAAGATGAGAGAAATCACAGTAAGTTATTCTTTACCCAGTGATCTTATTAACAGATTTGGTTTTAATAACCTTACAGTATCTTTATATACACGTAACCCATTCTTCTTATACAGAACCCAGAAGCATTTTGATCCTGAGCAAATAGCCTCCGGTTCACGCTGGACACAGCAAGTGAGCACTGTGGGGACCAATCCTGCCACAAGAACTTTTGGTGGATCACTCAGGTTTAATTTTTAATGTTCATGTTTTAACAATAAAAAATTGAAAAATGAAGAAACTAATCATAATATTAATTTCTGTTGTGATGGTTGTTGCTTCTTGCAGCAAGGACAGATTCGAAGAATTTTATCCTGATCCATCCAAAATAGCTAACTCTACCATTGAAAAGCAGTTCACCGGTATGATAAACTCCAACGTAATGTGGGTTGTACCTGATTACTGGAACTATTTTGTAGTGCTCAGAATTACCTCAAACCGCTGGACACAGTCGGTAGGTTGGGTAAACAGTGGGGCACAATACATACCAGGCTCAGCTGCGATAAATGACAGATGGAATGCATACTACAACTTCTTGACGCAATACCGCGTATTGCAGGAAATCTATGAAAATGCACCTGAGCGTGAGCAAATAGATAAAAGGATATATATGATCGCAGCTAAAATCTATTTTTATCATCAAACTCAGTGGTCGGTCGACCTTCATGGCGATATACCCTGGTCAGAAGCCGGAATGATGGTTGCAACCGGTGGTGACTATGTACAATCCAGGCCCGGCTATGACAATGCTGAGGATATTTACACCCAAATGCTGGATGACCTTAAGGCATTTGCTACAGAGCTCAACAACATTAGTGTAATACCAGGAATATTAACCGGTTTCCGGACGCAGGATATTATTAACAATGGTGATATAGAATTATGGAGAAGATATTGTAATTCATTGCGCCTGCGCATGCTTACAAGAGTTTCAGGTGTTCCTGCATTTCAGCAAAGGGCCTCATCCGAAATTGCAGAAATTCTCCAGAATCCTGCTACTTATCCGGTAATACAAGAAAACAGCCAGAACGTCCAGATTGATATTTTCAGTCAGGATACTCCAATCCACTCAAGAAATTTCAGAACGGGACTTGAAGACTGGAATGGCAATCTTGCCGGAAAAGTAATGCTAGACCATCTTGTAACCAATGAAGACCCAAGGCTAAGGGTGTTGTTTCAACCTGCATTGGTAGATGGTAATTTTATAGATGAGTGGGTTGGTATTGACCCTCTGGCTCTTGAGACAGCACAAACAGCATTAATTGAAACCGGAACTGTATCGCGCTACAATTGGTCAACATTAAGCCGGAACCAGTATTTCCCTGGTGTTTTATTAAATGCTGCTGAAGTTGACTTTATTAAGGCTGAATATTATCTGAGAGCCGGAAACGATGCTATGGCAAAAGCCAGCTATGAAAGCGGTATAGCCAAATCTACTGAATTTTATTATGGACTCAGAGCTATCAGTAACAATAATGACTCTCCGGAATATGAACCATTTACGATAGAAGAAATAAATAATTACCTGGCACAGGAACATGTGAGCTGGGACGCAGCTTCTACCACAGCGGAGAAATTAAACCTTATTGGTACTCAAAAATGGATTCATTTTAACGTGGTACAATCTTATGATAACTGGGCCGAAGTAAGAAGACTGAAGTATCCGCAACTGAATTTCTGGGTTGATACTTCTGAAGATCAGTCTTTACCACCCTACAGATGGATTTATGCCGATAGTGAAAGAATTTATAATGCTGATAACTATGCTTCTGTACAAGCTAATGACAGATTAGATGTTAAATTATTCTGGGATGTCAATTAATTTATTTTAACAAACGGACCGGCAAATTGCCTGTCTTCTAATAATTAATTTGAAATAGCCAGATTTTTTCAAATCTGGCTATTTTTCTAAAATTGATATAAATACTATGAAAAAGGTTTTATTTGGATTTTTAATCTTGGGATGGATTTCTATATCCCACGCACAACTTGAACATGAAGTAACGGGTTATGTTTGGCCTACAGACCCCCTGGTATTGGAAAAACTGGATGAATGGCAAGATTTGAAATTCGGGCTGCTTATGCATTGGGGCCATTACAGCCAATGGGGTATTGTTGAATCATGGTCAATCTGCCCGGAGGATTATGGATGGACCCAGCGACACAAAGGCAGCAACCCAAAGGATTATTTCACTTATAAACTTGAATATGAAAATCTGAGATTGAGCTTTAACCCTGTTGGTTTTGAACCTGAACGTTGGGCTGAAGCAGCAAAACAAGCCGGAATGAAATATGTTGTTTTTACAACCAAGCATCATGATGGTTTCAGCATGTGGGATACAAAATATACCGATTACAGAATTACACACCCCGATGTTCCATTTCATGTAAACCCTCAGGCCGATGTAACAAGAGCAATCTTCGATGCATTCAGAGATAAGGGTATGTGGGCCGGTGCTTATTTCTCAAAACCGGATTGGAACTCACCATATTACTGGGATCCCTATTTTCCACCTCTCGACAGGAATGTAAACTATGACCCTGAGTTATATCCTGAAAAGTGGGAAAAATTTGTACAGTTTACCCACAATCAGATCCTGGAACTGATGCGTGATTATGGAAAAGTTGATATTCTGTGGCTCGATGGTGGCTGGGTAAGTAAAAAGACACCCGAACAGATAGCTGCAGCCTATGAAGCAAGAGGCCAAAACTACCCATCAGGTTTTATTAAAAACAGAATTGTGAACCAGGATATCAGGATGGATGAACTGGCTGCAAGGGCAAGAGAATATCAGCCGGGGTTGATTGTTGTTGACCGCGCCGTACAGGGGCCTAATCAAAATTACCTTACCCCGGAAAACAGAGTTCCGGATGAGATGTTACCTTATCCCTGGGAATCTTGTATAATTGCAGGTGGTGGCTGGTCATGGGTTCCTAATCCCAATTTTATGACACCGAGAGAAGCTATTCACATGTTAGTAGACATTGTGGCTAAAGGTGGAAATCTTTTGTATAACATAGCACCCGGTCCTGATGGCAAATGGCCCGAAGGAGCTTACACACTTCTTGCAGCTATGGGAGAGTGGATAGATGTTAACGGTGAAGCCATATACGGCACCAGAGCCATTGCTCCATACAAAGCTGGAAACATTTGTTTCTCAAGAAAAAAGGATGAAAAAACAGTATATGCAATTTATCTGGCAGGAGATGATGAGCACACATTGCCTTCAGAATTCGAAGTTGAGGGCATAACACCGGCTCCAGGTGCAAGAATTAGTATGCTCGGCGCAAGAGGTAACCTGAGCTGGAGAAAAACGGATAATGGATTCAGGGTTTCAGTTCCGGCAAGAATCAGAAATAATCCTCCGAGTAAGGAAGCATGGGCTTTCAGAATTTCAGAAATTGTTGAATAGTAGTTGGACTAAGGTTCTAAAAGAACAAAAAATTTGCTCTTAAAATTCATGTTGTTTTTTTACTACAGATTTATTTTGTAGTGATTTTTTCATGGGCAGGGCTTCGTAAATTGCGAAGCCCTGCTTTTTTTATTAATTTTAGCCGTGAAAAACTATTATCCCTATGGAAAAAAGAAATACCATCCTCGAAGTTGCTGTTTTTACTCCGGGCTCAGCACTTACAGCAGCTAAAGCAGGCGCCGATCGCATTGAGTTATGCTCAGGATTTTCAGAAGGGGGTCTATCACCTTCAGCAGGAACCATTCAGCATGTAAGGGAAAAGCTGCAGATCCCGGTGCATGTAATGATACGTCCACGAATAGGTGACTTCATTTACGATGCCGCTGAGAAAGAGATCATTCTGAAAGATATTGCATTCTGCAAAAAACTGGGCATCGATGGTATAGTAACGGGTGCACTGAACCCAAGCGGCAAAATTGATAAGGATTTTATGCAAAAAGTTATTGATGCAGCAGGTGAAATGTCAGTAACCTTTCACCGGGCATTTGATCTTACATCAGACCTTACAGAATCTCTGGAGACACTCATTGAATGTGG
>SKSE01000100.1 GCA_007118135.1 Bacteroidales bacterium
CTTTTAGACCTTTCAACTCATTAACCTAATCCCGAATCGCTTTCAGCTCTCGGGATCTTCGCTTCGCTCTGATAACTTAATAACTTAATAACTCAATAACCCAATAACTTATTAACCATTAACCCAATAACCCATTAACTCAATAACTCAATAACCAAAAAACATCCCCCCGGCCCCCTTAAAAGGGGGAGTAGGCCGGTGGAAGCATAACGAACCCAATAACTCATTAACCCAATAACCCATTAACCCAATAACCCATTAACCAATCAACCCTCCATGTTTTCCATCAACAACCTATCCATACAATTTAATGGCGAGTACTTATTTGAAGATGTATCTTTTATCATCAATAAGCGAGATAGGATTGGTCTGGTTGGGAAAAACGGAGCAGGTAAAACCACTATGCTACGTTTGATTACCGGTGAAATGTCGCCGGAGTCCGGGAATATTGTAATGCCTTCAGAAGGTACGATGGGTTATCTTCCCCAGGAGATGAAGCTTCGCAGCGAAAAAACGGTCTTGCAGGAAGCTTTTAAGGCATTTTCAGAAACAAATGAGCTTGAGCGTAAAATAGAGAAATATGCCACTGAGATTGCTGAGCGGGATGACTTTCATTCCGAATCTTACCATAAATTAATGGAAAAACTTGCTGATGCCAATGAGCGATTCGCTCTTATTGGAGGTGCAACCCAGGAAGCCAGAGCTGAAAAGGTATTGTTGGGACTTGGATTCGATGCTGAAGATTTTCAAAGGCCCATGTCAGAATTTAGTGGTGGCTGGCAGATGCGGGTTGAGCTGGCAAAAATACTTTTGCGTAATCCCGACCTGCTTTTGCTTGATGAGCCTACCAATCATCTGGATATTGAATCCATACAATGGCTGGAAACGTTTCTTATGGATTATTCCGGAGCAGTGGTTATCATTTCGCATGACAGAGCATTCCTTGACAATGTAACCAAACGAACTGTCGAGATTTCAAAAGGCAAGATATACGATTATAAAGCATCCTATTCTGACTATGAGCAGCTCCGTGAAGAGCGGTTGGAGCAGGAAATGGCCAGTTATAACAATCAACAAAGGGAGATAGCCCAGATTGAACGCTTCATTACACGTTTCAGGGCAAAGGCTACCAAAGCCAGGCAGGTGCAATCAAGGGTGAAACTGCTTGAAAAGATGGAGAAAGTGGAAGTGGATGAGTTGGATACATCGGCAATACATTTCCGTTTTAATCAGGCCCCTCCCTCGGGAAAAGTTGTAATAGAAGCAACAGGCATTGGTAAAAAATACGGGACGAACACTGTTTTGGAAAATATTGATTTTTCGTTGAGCAGAGGTGAACGTCTTGCATTTGTGGGAAAAAATGGAGAAGGCAAAACAACACTCTCCAGAATTATTATCGGAGAAATAGAACATTCCGGGGAACTGAAAACAGGTCATAATGTCAAAATGGGTTATTATGCTCAAAACCAGACTGAATTACTTGATGGAGAAAAAACTGTTTTCCAGACTCTTGATGATGTGGCAGTGGGAGATATAAGGCCGCGGATAAGAAGTATTCTGGGTGGTTTCCTTTTTCAGGGAGATGATATAGATAAAAAAGTGAAGGTACTATCAGGGGGCGAAAAATCGCGGCTGGCTATTGCAAAATTATTATTGTCTCCATCAAATCTGCTTGTTCTTGATGAGCCTACCAATCATCTTGATATGCGTTCGAAGGATATTCTCAAAAATGCACTCTTGCAGTTCGATGGTACCATTATAGTGGTAAGTCATGACAGGGACTTCCTGCAGGGCCTTACCAACAAGGTTTTTGAGTTCAGAAACCGCCAGATCAGAGAATTTCTTGGAGATGTTTATGACTTTATAGAAAGCCGCAATATACAGGCACTATCAGATTTGGAAAAAGCCAAAAAAATTGCAGTATCAACAGATAAAACTTCTGAATCGGATAATAAATTGCAGTGGGAACGCAAAAAGGAAGCCGAAAGGGAAATTCGTAAAGTTCAGAATCAGATAGCAAGGTGCGAAAGCCGGATACATGAATTGGAAAATGAAATTCAAGTGGCGGAAAAAATGATTTCAAACCCGGCTGAAATCCCCACTGATATTAGCAGTGATGATTTTTACAAAAACTATTCAGCTTTAAAAACTGAATTGCAGACATTAGAGAAAGAATGGGAAGAGTTGCACCTGAAACTTGAAGAATTAGAGTCTTGATTGTTTAATACTGCGGGTAGGTGATATTTCTACATTTTTAAATCTTGACCAACTTGTGCTTTATGGCATAAACAACCAGTTCAGCGGTGCTGCCAAGCTTAAGCTTTTTCATTATATTCGATTTGTGTGCTTCCACGGTGCGCACACTAATGTGAAGATTGTCGGCCATTTGTTGATTGGTCATCCCTTTTGTTATGGCCTGCAGTATTTGAATTTCACGCTCAGTTAATTTATTGTTGAGGATGTCTTTTCTGGTTTTTGTTTTCAGAAAATTATCAATAAGAATCTCTGAAACGAAACCTTTACTGTAATGTTCGCCCTTTGTTACCGTCTGAATGGCTTCAATCAACTGACCTGATTTAAAATTTTTAGGAACATAGGCCATTGCTCCTGCTTCAAATCCTGTAACAATAACATCTTCACTAACTGATGATGAATACAAAACAACTTTAGTATCCGGGAACTCAGCTGAGATTTTTTTGGTTAATTCAATGCCGTTAATACCGGGAAGTATTACATCCAATACTACAACGTTAGGTTTTAAATCTTTAATTTTTTTGTATGCTTCCTCACCATCACTAGCCATGCCAATCATTTTTATTTGCGGGACTTTCGAAAAAATCTGTCGTGCAGCAAGAACAATGAGATCATGATCATCTACAACAAGTACTTTTATTTTGTCCATCAGATGGTGTTTTTGGGTAAAAGTATATTGAAAAAATGATATATCCGACAAATATAAGAAAAAATGTTATAAAGACATAAACTTTATATGCAGAAAATAGAAAAGTTTAGAGGAAACAGTATTTATACTATTCATATCTTAATGAATCTATCGGATCAAGTTTTGATGCTTTGGCAGCTGGGTAATAACCGGCAATAAGCCCTACAACCGTACAAAGCACTACACCGGCAATAATCCAACGCCAGGGTATAATAAATGGATTTCCTATAAGAAAGGAGATCGAGTTACCTGCCATTATGCCTAAAATGATTCCTACTAAACCTCCTAACTGACAAATTACAATAGCTTCGGCCAGAAATTGTTGTTTTATGGTTCTTCTGGTTGCCCCCATTGCTTTTCTGATACCAATTTCGCGGGTTCTCTCGGTAACAGATACGAGCATTATATTCATTAAACCGATAGCTGCACCCACAAGTGTAATGATTCCGATGATAGTAGCTGCCAGGGTTACAAGTCTAAGGTTATCGATGAGCATCTGGGCAATATTATCACTTTTGCTGATATCGAAATTGTTTTTTTCTCCCGGACGTAAGCCCCTGACAATTCTGAATATACCGGTTGCTTCACTTATAGCTGTTTCAAGATCGGCAATATTATCGGTGCTTACATTGATATTGTAATTCATATTGGGTCTTCCAAAATTTTGCCTTACAGCCATCACCGGTACGATGCAATTCTGATCCCCGCTAAATCCGAAGCTGGTACCTCTTTCTTTTAAAACCCCTATTACCTGGTATCGGTTGTTTCCTATACTGATAAACTGACCCAGCGGATTTTCGTTTTGCCTGAACAGATTTCTGGCCAATTGACCGCCTATAATTGCCACATTTGCTCCTGTTTCCAGTTCCCATGGCGAAAAGTTTCTTCCTGCTTCAAGCTCATAACCCGATGTAATCAAATAGTTTTCATCAGAACCTGTAATTGAAATATTAGGATTGGTTTCTTCAGATCTGAATCTTACTATGGCCGAGCCTGATCCCCAAACAGAAATTGATACCGAAGCCGGAAACTGAAAACTTTCTTTAAAGTTAACAGCTTCATTGTAGGTTATATTTCGGAAAGATTGGGGCTGACTTCCACCACCCATAACCAACATTTCACGGTTGCGGATGGAAAATGAATTGGCCCCCAAACGCGAAAAACTTGATGTAATGGATGCTTTTATAGAGTCAATTGAAGTAAGGATTCCTACAATGGCCATTATACCAAATGCAATAATTAAAATGGTAAGCAGTGTACGCAATAAATGATTGCGTATAGAGCTTATTGAAATCTTGATATTTTCAACAGTAACAACCTGTTTCATTTTTTAAAGTTTACTTCCGTAGGCAAGGTCTCCGGCATCTCCAAGGCCCGGTACTATGTAGGCACGTGCCGTTAATTCATCGTCTACAGCCCCCAGCCATAAGGTAAAACTTCCACTGGGAAGATGTTTTTTTACATAATCAATTCCCTGGGCACTTGCCAGTATGGAAACAATGTGTGTATGCAACGGTTTGCCTTTTGATAACAGCTCCTTATAAGTCAGTACCATTGATGCTCCCGTAGCCAGCATTGGGTCAGAGAGTATAAGTACCTTCTCATCTATGGGTGGACATGATGCATACTCAATTTGTATAGTAAAACTGCCATTTTTATGATGTTTCCGGTAAGCTGAAATAAATGCATTTTCTGCGCGGTCAAAATAATTGAGAATACCCTGATGCATTGGAAGACCCGCACGCAGTATGGTAGCAATTACTGGTTGATCTGTTAAAACTTTACATTGGGCTTCGCCAAGCGGGGTAATTACCTCCTTTTCCTTCCAGCTTAGCTTTTTACTTATTTCGTAGGCAAAGATTTCCCCAAGTCGCTCCATGTTTCTCCTGAATCGCATACTGTCCTTTTGTATTTCTACATCTCTGACTTCTGCAATGTATTGACTAAGTAAAGATTCCTGATTTTCTAATATGTGTATCATAGATAATCTTTTGATTGTTTATGAACTGCGATTCGTTTTTTCCCTGAACCAAAAATACCCATCCGCCAGCGACTTTAAAATTAATGGAAAATTATTGATTGTCAATTGTAAATATAAGCATTCTTTCGACCCGAAACCTCGATAAAATCTGGCAAGGTTTTTATCCTCCGAACCTTCAAAGTCAAGTGTAATGTTTTTCTCAGAATAATCCTGAATGTATTGATCAATAATTGCTGTCATTGCCCCGTTTTTTCTTGCCTCCGGAGTAACGCCAGAAAAAATCAGAATAGATTTTTTATGTGAATGAAAAAATACTACACCTGCACAAAAACTGTTTTGCTCAGTGTATGCATTGTAAACCATCGCATTTCCCCTGTGAACTCCCGAATAAATAAGGTGTTTTAACATCAGATACTCAGGGTCATTTATGTTTTTAATCTTTTTTCCTCTATGGGCTCTGAAGGTATGTATAACTTCATCGGGCGATGAACTCCTGGTTATAAAAATTCTTGATTTTTTGGCTTTTTTCAGATTCCTGCGTGTATTCTCAGAATAATTATTTCTGATACTATCATAAGTTGATATAAGATCCAATTCGTAGGTTGGTCTTTCTCTGACGCGGAAAGAATCTGACGGCTCAATTTTATTATAAGTATTCAGGTTGTAGTTTATAAATCGAAACTTCCCTGGGATATTGTTTAAAAAATCATTTACCATTTTCTGGCTGATGGGCTGGGGCGAGAATACTCCCAGTTGCTGCACAAAAAAGGGTTGGAAAATATAGCTAATGCCTGCCTTACTTCTATGAGGTAGTGGCATTACTGCTTCATAATCCCCCATAATGAGAGCATCCCAGCCAGGAGATACCTGATCGAGATAAAAAGAATACGGATATATAATTCCGTTAAGGCTGTTTTCAATACACTGATCCCATTTATCAAAATCTATTTCATCGTATGGAAGATATTTAATCATTGTAATTATTTGTAAAAATTCTGATTTTCCGAATTAGTTCAGTTTTTCCTTGTGGCTTCATCAATCAAATATACATAAACATCTTTCCAGCCTTTACTTAAAGCAGTATTGCTTAGTGTATCATTATGCCACAGGCTAATAAAGGTGCCATCAACTTTTTTTATCCGCTCAATCAGGCTTTTGATTTTAGTACGTGCCTGCATTGTATCCAGTTTCATATATTTTATGAGTGTGGAATCCATTACTGTCAAAGGATAAACCTTTAAACGGGTTTCTGTTTCTTCAGTTAGATTAAAAAAATGAAATGGAGTACACGTACTGGCTCTGAATCCGGTATGAGATGCAAACCCCATGGAATAATCACTCAGAATGTTGTACCTTATGAGGTCAACGTAAGTTTGCGGTAAGCTGATTTTGAGATAATGTTGTCTGCTTTTTACTATATTACTGTTGGAAACATTTGCCAATGTCTTTATTTCTTCAAGCAATCTTTGTTTTTTATAATTTGATGCAAAGGATGGGTGAATCCCTGTTTCAGCATAGTCACCCAGTTTTTTAATCAGGTGGAAGAAATGTTTTGAATGGATAGAAATATTTTTGTCTCTGGGCCCATAGCGTGCCGACAGGAAAAAATAAACAGGATTAAGGTTGTATTTTTTTTGCAGCCAAAGCTGAAACTCATAAGTATCGTAGGGGTCATGCATTTTACCTGTTAATACTTTGAGGCGATCTTTCAAATTTTTAAAATCAAAGGTCACAATGTCTTTCATTATGGCCAGAGTATTTCTGGAAAGGCCTCTGCCTTTGTATGCATAAGCTATATCGATATCGTAAGTTGGTATAAAAGTGAACTTTCTGCTTGTTTGCATTGATGGCAAGTTAAATTCGGCAGACAGTCTGCTTTTCAATTCTAGTGTCTGGATATCAATCAATGGTACATCCAAAAATCCATTTTGATAGGCAAAGCTTTGGTCGGCTTCAAACCTGCCATAACGGTCTTCAAGGAAGGGAAGATATTCTTCGTATCTGCTAACAAGATAAAATGCTGATGCGAAAAGATCGTAACCCAGATCGCATTCCTGATTTTCTTCAACAGGGAAAAGCACAGGGTAGTCATCATGAATTTTCATCTGAGGAGTAAATTCTCTAACTCCTTTCTCTATGAGAAATCCTGAAGGATAAATCCTGATATATTTACCGGGAAATTTTCTTTCAGAGTAATTAATTTTTGCTCCTTTAAACTTAATGAAGTCATCACTTGATGAAGTTACGGCATAATCAAACCCACAAATTTCTCCAATTAAAAACTTAACGATATATTGAATCCGGTTGGTTACCCTGGGTGTATAGATCAGGATCATTTTAGCTTGTACTTAATTTTTTTGATAAAGATAAAACTTATTTTCAGAGTAAACCTTCGTCGGCAAAGCTAAAATAGTTGTCAGTTCCGATAATAATATGGTCCAGTACAGGAAGGTCGAGAAACAATCCCGCACTTTTGCATTTTTGAGTTATTTCATTGTCCTTTTTGCTTGGAGTAAGATTGCCACTGGGATGGTTATGACATAGTATTACGGATGCTGCATTATCTTCCAGCGCGAGTTTAAATATTTTTTTAGGATCGGCAACAGTTCCCGCAAGGCTGCCTTCACTTATCCTTAAAGTTCTTTTTACCATGTTTCCTCTGTTAAGGGTGATTATCCAGAACTCTTCATAGTTATTGTCACTTAGCAAAGGATGCATGATTTCGAAGGCATCTCTGCTGGAAAGAATTTTTCTTCTTTGCAGGCTGTCTTTTAATCTTCTTCTTCGACCGATTTCAAGCGATGCAGCAATATTTATGGCTTTCGCTTCGCCAATTCCCTTAAATTTCATAAGCTCTTTAATGCTTAGCCTTGAAAGCTCTGAAATGCTGTTTTGAACCGAAGCCAGTATGTTCCTTGCCAGGTCAACTGCAGATAGTTCTCGTGTACCGGAACCGATGAGAATAGCCAATAACTCTCCGTCGCTCAGAGCCATAGGGCCTTTAGTCATAAGTTTCTCCCGTGGTCTGTCATCAGTAGCCCATGATTTTATGCCTTTAGGCAAAGATTTTTGGTTTGCATCAGTAGTTTCGTTCATAAAAACCGTTTTAACGAATTTACTGAAAATCCTGCATAAAAAAAAGGCTTCTGCATTAGCAAAAGCCTTTGGTAGCCCGTAGGGGATTCGAACCCCTGCTACAAGGATGAAAACCTTGCGTCCTAACCCCTAGACGAACGGGCCATTTTCAGCACTGCACAATCAGGCATTCTTTAATAAGTCGAGTGCCCTGTGCAGTGATTTACTTATGACAGTTTGTTTACGTGCCTGGTCAGTTTTGACTTAAGGTTAGAAGCCTTATTCTTATGAATTACTGATCTCTTGGCAAGCTTATCCAGAAGCGCAATAACTTTGGGAAGCTTTTCCTGTGCTTCGCCTTTACTGGTTGTCATGCGAAGTTTTTTCACTGCATTACGCGTGGTTTTCGCATAATAACGGTTACGCAACCTTTTGGTATTGTTTGACCGGATTCTTTTTTTTGCCGATTTATGGTTAGCCATAATGATTTTTAATTTATCTGATTTCTCTATATTTGCTGTTTACTGTAGCCCGTAGGGGATTCGAACCCCTGCTACAAGGATGAAAACCTTGCGTCCTAACCCCTAGACGAACGGGCCTTGCCAAAAAGGAGTGCAAATGTAAAACTAATTTTATTTTTGGCAAAATTATTTCATAAAATCTTTTACAAATGAAGCCGTTGAGGAATGCTGAACTGCTAATATTGATAAATCGGTTCTTCCCTTATTTGCATATACCTAAGCAGCTTTTTTAATACACTTGTAGAACTTATTCGAAAAAAAACAAAACATTTTGCATAAATCATCAATTTTATTGAAGTGATAATCATATTTTTCTTTACTTTGCAGTTTGATTTTGTGAATACTTTGAAGGTAAATAATTGTTTTTTTGCCCAAATAATTCAGTCTTATTGATTTGCAAGCACATATTTTTTTATATATTTGTGAAACTTATTAGTTAAATATCAGTAAATAAAGTTAGAAACCCCAAACAGATTAATCTATAAATTAAAAACTATGAAGAACATTAACGTAAAATTTTTAGTTGTGCTGCTCGTTTCAGCGGCATTTTTCAGCAGTTGTGGACTGAACAAGATGATCAGGGACTATAGCGATAATATTACCTATACATCGCAGGTGAATCCCCTTGAAAACCACGGAGGAGAAGTAGCCGTTAATGTTAACGGACGTGTGAGTGACAGGTATTTCCATCGTCGTGCAAAACTTGAGCTAACACCTGTTTTACAATTTGAAGGTGGTGAGAGAGAATTGGGAACATTTATTCTCAGGGGTGATCGCACAAGTGGCCAGGGTACTGTGGTTAATCGAGGTGCTGCTACCAATTTCTCAACTTCCGGAAACATTGCTTTTGAGGAAGGAATGGAAGCATCAGAGCTTGTTATTCGCGCCAGGGTTTATCGTGAAGGCAGAGAAAATGCGTTTGTTAATCTACCCGACAGAAAAATTGCTGACGGTGTAATCAACACTTCTCAAAGGGTTGATAAAGGTCAGGATCTTGCAATTGCTCCTCATGGTTATGAAAAAGTTACAACTGTTTCGCAAAGTGCCGATGTTTATTTTGCTTATATGAGGCATAATCTCAACTGGAGATTGCCCCTTAACCGCAAAGCTGAAAATCAGCAGAAAATTGAGGATCTTAAGGAATTTATTAAAAAAGGTTGGGAAATTAAATCTGTCGAAGTAAATGCCTGGGCATCACCTGAAGGAGAAGTAGCATTCAACGAAAGACTTTCTGAAAACCGCGCAAAAACTGTTGAAACTTATACTAATAATCTTTTCCGCGGACTTGAAAGAGAATTAGGTGATAAAATCGAGAAGCCCGATCTTAAAGTTACTGCCAAAGGTGAAGACTTTGACGGCTTCATGAAGGTTCTCAATGCATCAGATTTACGCGACAAGCAGGCTATTGCTAATGTTATTAACTCTCAGTTGGCTCCAGCAGAAAGAGAAAGAAGAATTAAGGATATGACAGTTATCTATGCTGAAATTGAAAAACTTCTTGAACCTCTGCGTCGTGGTGAAATAGTTGTTACGCTTTTTGAGCCCAAGAAAACTGATGAAGAAATTGCAAGACTTTCAACTCAGGATCCCTCACAGCTTGATGTAAAAGAATTGCTTTATGCTGCAACTCTTACCGAAGATCTTCAAACTCAACTCACTATTTATAAGTCTGCTCAAAGGCTTTTCCCACAGGATTTCAGAGGATTTAACAATGCTGCTTACGTTTACCTGAAGATGGAAAATGCTGAAGAAGCTGCTAAAGAACTTGAAAGAGCCAATCAACTTGCACCCAATGCCGGCTGTGTATTGAATAACCTTGGTGTTATAGCTACATGGGAACGTGATATTGAAAATGCTCAATCTTACTTTGAAGCTGCACAGGCACAAGGAATGAGAGTAAACTACAATATTGGTAATCTGATGATTCTAAAAGGTGACTACCAGGCTGCCCTCAGTTCATTTGCCGGTCGTACCTGTACTCATAATATTGCATTAGCTCATCTTCTTGCAGGAAATGAATCAGCTGCTATGACAAATCTTGACTGTGCTCCCGAAAGTGCTCAGGTTTCCTATCTGAAGGCGATCATAGGTGCTCGCAGAGAAAATAATACAATGGTATTCCAAAATCTCAGAAGAGCTATTGAACTTGATCCTGCTTATAAAGATGAAGCCAGAATAGATCGTGAATTCATCCGCTTCTTTAATGTTGCAGAATTTCAGGAGCTTGTAAGATAATTATTGTCCTGTAAACATATTGAAAAAGCCATCCGGGAAACACGGGTGGCTTTTTTCATTTTATTATAAATGGTATTCTTAGCAGGTTTTTATTTTTTATTTTAAGTTAATTTATTACTTTTAGGTGATAGTTAAAGTGATTTCTCTATTATGGGCTATATCTTCCGGATACTTCCGGATACTTTAATTTGCCTGCTGGTATGAGTGCTTTTTTCAAATATTCCGGATCCGGATATTTCTCGCCGATGAAAATTTGCCAGTCTCGGTTTTGGTTTCTTCTATTCCATTATACAATCTCCTTTAAAGTAAAAACTATTTTTGATTGTTATGAGATTTAAAATCAGTTTCGGACTAACGGGAGAACCTCCTTTTTTTCTTCCGGTTAACTATCAAAGTGATTTTTCTGCCTGGATTCATAAATTGTTGAATTTTGAAAGTCACGAGTTTTCTTCATGGCTCAAAAGTAAGGGCTATACAGATTCATCTGGTGAGTATAAAATGTATACGTTTTCTGATTTAATGGGTGCTACGCATAAACATGAGGAAAACAGGCTGGTGGTTGAACAGAATCATGCAGAAATGTTAATATCATTTTACGCAGATTCACAGATTGAAGCCCATCTGGAAAAAATTTTTAAAAATCAAGCAGTTAAGGTCGGTGATCAGAAAGGAAAGGTTGCTTTCAAAGTAGAAAAGTTCGAGAAAATTCCTGAACCGAAGTTTAAGAAAAATAAAAGCATTCTGCTAAGCTGTTTGTCGCCTATGCTTATATCTGAAGGCAATTTGAATGATGATCATTTTCTCTCTCCTGATGAAAAAGGATTTGATAAGGCATTTATTAAAAGTTTGCTTTTTAAATATGCAAATCTGGTTAAGTTCATGCCAGAAGAGTCGGGGAAAGGACTTCCGGATCTTCAAAATCTGAAGTTTAAATTAGCAGGAAAACCCAAAATAAGAATAGTAAAAATAAATACCGGTTCGCCACATCAAAAATCGGTTAAAGGCTATATGTTCGACTTTGAAATTTTTGCTCCTGACGAGCTTCTGAGAATTGGCCTGAATAGCGGATTTGGGGAATTAAACCATCTTGGTTTTGGATGTTGTGATTTCAAAAAATCCTAGTATAAAGAAAGTATATTTTAAAAGAAATGCCGGCGTTCGAAGGAACCCGGCATTTCTTTTTTTATGTTTTGCGGAGAGAGAGGGATTCGAACCCCCGGAGGTGTTACCCTCAACGGTTTTCAAGACCGCCGCAATCGACCACTCTGCCATCTCTCCGGGGGCAAAAGTACAAAAAATAAATTTCCCGGCAAGGGAATTTATTCCTTCAATTAAAAAAAATAATTATTAACCTAATATTCAGTTTATCAGTGTGTTAGATGAGCGAAATAACCCAATAAAAATATCATCACATGATAAATATCAGGATTTATTTAACTTTGAATAGTTGTTTTACTGCCAGACCTGATCCGGGACCCCGGGTTTTGCATACCTGGAGTGAATCTTAACCAAGGTATTTTTTTAAATAATAATAGCCTGCCCGGGATGGGTAAAGTAAAAACGATGGAAGAACTTAAACTTGCAGTAGTTATTTTAAACTGGAATGGTAAAAAGTTTCTGGAAAAGTTTCTTCCAACTGTAATTAAGAATAACCCTTCATACGCAAAAGTATTTATTGCAGACAATGGTTCAACCGACCAGTCTGTAGAGTTCCTTTCCGAATTTTTCCCCGAAGTTGAACTTATTGAGCTAGGTGAAAATTTTGGTTATACCGGAGGTTATAACCGAGCTCTTCGACAAATAAAAGCCGAGTATTTTATTCTCCTGAACTCCGACATTGAAGTAAGTGCCGGATGGATTGAGCCCGTTGTTGAAGCAATGGATTCCAACAAGGAAATAGCTGCCTGCCAACCCAGAATCCTATCTTATCATAATCCCGGATACTTTGAATATGCCGGTGCGGCAGGTGGTTTTATTGATTACCTGGGTTATCCCTTTTGCAGAGGCAGAGTTTTTAGCCATCTTGAAAAAGATTCAGGGCAGTACAATGATACTATAAAAATATTCTGGGCTACCGGAGCATGTATGTTTATAAGGGCCAGTGACTTTTATAAAGCAGGTGAACTTGATGAAGGTTTTTTTGCTCATATGGAGGAAATTGATCTTTGCTGGCGATTGAAAAGGATTGGCAAGAAAGTTATGTACATACCGGAGTCAAAGGTATATCACGTTGGTGGAGGCACCTTACCCAAAAATAATCCCAGGAAAACTTATCTGAACTTCAGGAATAATTTATTGCTGCTTGCCAAAAACCTTCCGGCTGTCACTTTTTATCCGTTACTAATGAAAAGGATTATTCTTGATCAGATGGCCGCAATGCAGTTTTTATTCAAAGGGCAAGTAAGGGATTCACTGGCGGTTTACAAAGCAGAATTATCAGTTCTGTGGCATCTTAGAGGAACCCGTTATCGGGGCAAGTCGCTTCCTTACAAAAAAGTTTCACCCGTTTATAAAAGAAGTATTGTAAAAAAGTTTTTTATAATGGGAGTTAAAAAGTTTTCTGCTCTCAATCCTGCTCATTTTTCCCAACTATAAAACTGGCCTGAAAAATAGTTAATATGTTTTCAGTTATCTTTCATTGTGAGAAAACTTTCAATGGCAAGATGGTAACCCTGCAACCCAAAACCTGCAATGCTTCCTTTACATGCCGGAGCTATAAGTGAATTATGCCTGTAGCTTTCTCTCGCAAAAATGTTGGTTACATGAACCTCGACAACAGGTGTATTTATGGCCAGAACAGCATCTGCAATAGCTACGGATGTATGCGTGTAGCCACCGGCATTCAGAATAATACCATCATAGGTAAAACCGGTTTCGTGAAGTTTATTTATGATTTCTCCTTCAACATTGCTTTGAAAATACTCAAGTGTCAGATTTTTATATGTGACTTTGAGTTTTTTAAAATAATCTTCAAAAAAAGTATTCCCATAAATAGAAGTTTCCCTGGTTCCAAGCAGGTTTAGGTTAGGTCCGTTAATAATTATAATTTTCATGTGCAGGTTTTTTAAATTGAAAACCGAAAGGTTGAATTATATTGCCTCAGAAAAGTATATACTCAACTTACAGACGTGGCAAATTTACTGAAATCGATGGATTTGTTGAAGAAAAATCTAAAACCAGAAAAGAGATTCTTTTAAATTTCATCAAAACCCATTATCTTTGTGTAATAACCAAATAGGGGTGCCCTAAAGAACGGGCTGAGATCAAACCCATTGAACCTGATCCGGGTAATGCCGGCGAAGGGAACGGGAAAAGCTAAAGGAGGCTTTTTCCCCTATTAGCCTCCAAGAGTTAAACCCAAAAAATTCAAATTAAAATGAAAAAAGTTTCATTATGGCTGGTAATGGCAGTTTCTGCTATGCCATTATTTGCCCGGTTTTCTATTAGCGGAACGGTTTTAGATGCAAATACAAGGAATTCTTTGCCCGGAGCAAATGTAATAATTGAAGGAACCTTTCACGGAGTGCATACCAGCAGCAATGGTGTTTTTATGTTTGAAAATCTTCATGAAGAGACCTACACACTAGTAGTATCCTATGTTGGATATCATACAAGTAAAAAACAAATTGTATTGGATAGAAATCTGGAACTGGAAATACTGCTTGAACCTTCGGCAATCCTTTCGCAGGAGGTTATAGTAAGTGCTACCAGGGCTGATAGCCGGACTCCCTCAACCCACTCCAATGTTTCAAGAGAAGAAATTGCAGCCCGAAAT
Source organism: Bacteroidales bacterium (assembly GCA_007118135.1). Classification (GTDB taxonomy): domain Bacteria; phylum Bacteroidota; class Bacteroidia; order Bacteroidales; family UBA7960; genus SKVR01. Next base: position 14,529 of record SKSE01000100.1, read on the forward strand.
CTGGGTCAGGATATCCCTTTTCTTCTTAATATGACTCCAAGCCTTATAACAAGTTCCGATGCAGGTGCAGGAGTAGGTTACTCATGGATGAATATCAGAGGCAGCGATAACAGTCGTATTAATGTAACGCTCAATGGTGTTCCGTTAAATGATGCAGAATCGCACGGAGTTTGGTGGGTAAACATGCCCGATATAGCATCATCAACCGAAAATATTCAGATACAAAGAGGAGTGGGCACCAGTACACAGGGTGCAGCTTCTTTTGGTGCCACCATAAGTTTAAATACTACCGGATTAAACAGAGATGCCTATGCCGAAATTGTTACCAGCGGCGGTTCTTTCAATACCTTGCGTAATACTGCGAATTTTGGAACCGGATTACTCGCCAATAAATGGTCGTTCGATGGAAGGTTATCCAGAATTACATCAGATGGTTACATTGACAGATCTTTCTCTGACCTGAAATCGTTCTACTTATCTGGTGGTTTTTATGGGGAAAACACGGTGATACAGGCCATTACCTTCAGTGGAAAGGAAACAACCTACCAGGCATGGAATGGAGTCCCTTCACACATGCTAAATACCAACAGGACATTCAACCCTTCGGGAATGTATTTTGACCAGGATGGTAATATGCAGTTTTATGAAAATGAAACCGATAATTATCAGCAGGATCATTATCAGTTGCATATTACGCAAAGGGTAAATCCCGATTGGGTTGCCAATGCTTCATTACATTACACCTATGGCAGAGGTTACTATGAACAGTTTCGCGAGAATGATCGGTTTTCAAGGTATGGACTTCCCAATGTAATTATTGATGATACCGAGTTTTCGCGTACCGACCTTATCAGGCAACGGTGGCTTGATAATCACTTTTATGGGGTAACCTGGTCAGCAAATTATAAAGGAGTTGGAAGGCTCAATGCTATCATTGGTGGAGGATATAATATTTATGATGGCGATCATTACGGCAAAATCATCTGGGCGCGCCTTGCCCAGGGATTTGATAAGGATCACAGGTATTATGACAATAATGCCGTGAAAAAAGATTTCAATTCTTTTGTAAAGCTAAATTACGAAATTGCTCCCGGCTTATACGCTTATGGCGACCTGCAATATCGCAATATTGTATATGATTTTATGGGTCCGGGTATGGTAGAAGACGAAATCTTATCCCTTGAACAAAACGCAGAATTTAATTTCTTCAATCCTAAGGCAGGTTTTGTTTACGAGATGAGCTCTCAACATAGCATGTATACTTTTGCCGGCATAAGCAACCGTGAGCCCGTGCGTCGTGATTTTACCGAGTCTTCACCGGAATCCAGACCTCGTCATGAAACTCTTCGAAACCTTGAGGTGGGTTACAGGTATAATTCAGGAAACCTGAAAATGGCAATTAATTACTATCTGATGGATTACAAAGACCAGCTTATACTTACCGGCGAAATTAATGATGTAGGTGGATTCAGCCGTACCAATATTGAAAATAGCTATCGCACCGGAGTGGAGCTGGAAGCAGCATACCGCTTTAATAATATGGTAGAATGGGCAGGGAATATGACCATAAGTCGGAATAAGATTCCTGAATTTACCGAATTCTCTGATCAGTATGATGAAAACTGGAACTGGACAGGCACCCACGTGGCCACTTATGAAAATACCGACATTGCATTTTCACCATCGCTGGTGGGGGCAAGCAGTATAAATTTTTATCCTATTAAAGGAGCAAGGGTTGGATTAATGACAAAGTATGTAGGCAATCAATATATTGATAATACTATGAATACTGATCGTATGCTTGATGCCTATTTTGTAAATGACCTAAAGCTTGCATATAGAATGGAGAATTCAATTTTCAGAGAACTCGAACTGACATTTTTGGTCAATAATATTTTTGATGTTAATTATATAACCAATGCCTGGATTTATAAAGGAGAAGTGGGTAACAATGGACTTATAGCAATAGAAGACGGTTATTTCCCGCAGGCAGGAAGGCATTTTTTGCTGGGTGCCCGATTACGGCTCTAACTATACTTTCAGGTTGATTCTATTCCAAAGGCTCTTCGGATGTATCATTATCCGGGGAGCTTTCTTCATCAAAAACCTTATGTTTTGCATAATGGGCCCATTTATTAATCAGATCCTGCATATCCAGGGGAAGCTCTGAATCAAAAAACATAGGTTTGCTGGTTGTAGGATGGGTAAAAGCAAGAGTTTTGGCGTGCAATGCGTGGCGTGGGCATACCTTAAAGCAGTTCTGAACAAACTGCTTGTATTTCGTAAAAGTTGTTCCTTTCAAAATACGGTCACCACCATAGGTTTCATCATTAAAAAGCGGATGACCGATATACCTGAAATGAGCTCTTATCTGATGTGTACGTCCGGTTTCCAGCTTACATTCCACAAGGGTAACATATCCAAACCTTTCAAGAACTTTAAAATGGGTAATAGCAGGTTTTCCATGCTCCCCACCTGGAAAAACATCCATAACCTGCCTGTTCTTCAGGCTTCGGCCTATATGACCTGTAATAGTGCCTTGTTCCTCTTTAATATCGCCCCATACCAAAGCATGGTATAACCGGTCAATCTTGCGGTCAAAAAACATTTTGGCCAGCCTTGTTTGTGCCAGCTCAGTTTTGGCAATGAGCAATATCCCCGAAGTATTTTTATCAATACGATGAACCAGGCCTGGTTTTATAGCCTCTTCATTTTGCTTTGGTAAATCTTTGAAGTGATAAATCAGAGCATTTACCAGGGTCCCGGTGTAGTTACCGTGCCCGGGATGAACTACCATGCCTGCTTCCTTATTTACCAGAAGTATGTCATCATCTTCGTAAATTATGTTTACAGGAATATCCTGTGGTATGAGTTCTATTTCTCTGGGAGGGAAAGCAAGTACGATGCTGATTTCATCAAGGGGCTTTACCTTGTAGTTGGGCTTAACAGCATTTCCGTTTACGAGTATATTTCCTGCTTTGGCTGCATTCTGAATTTTATTGCGGCTGGTTGAATCCATGCGTGCCATCAAAAACTTATCGATGCGAAGCAACCCCTGGCCCTTGTCGGCCACAAAACGAAAGTGTTCGTATAGTTCCTGTTCTTCCTCTTCGATTTTCAGTTCATCTTCAGGCTCAAATTTCTCTGAATCACTCATACTATAAAAGGATTACCGGGCAATGATAAATCTGGATGTAATAGTTTCAGAGCGCCCTTGATTTATTATTTGCAGGAGATACAATCCATTACCGAGCGAAGAAACATCTGTTTCCTTTTCATATTGTCCGGAATAAACCAGCCGGCCTGTGGTATCAAAAATACGGATTTCTGCATTCTGCTCATTAATAGATGGAAGGTCAATCATTATTTTCTGGCCCCTTACGGGATTGGGATAAATAGTGATTTGTTCCCGGTTTACAGATTCCGGAGTGTGGGTTATCAGTGCTTGTCCGAATACCGGCCTGATCATCAATGCACCCTCCTGTATTGAAGGAAGCCATTCTCCAAATGCATTATAAAAAATCTGGTCTCCTGCATTGTTATTCCTGTCGAATCCGATGTTCAGGAAGTCACTGCTTATTTGTTTCCAACCCACATAAATAGTATCAGAAACCAGTATAGGTGGATTTAGTTTGTAGGTTACAAACTTATTTATTCCACTGGTAAATTCGGTATTTAATACTTCGGATTCATAAAGTATTTCAAGAGGATCAAGATTATTCCAAATCTTCAGATAGAAAGGTCTTTGGTTTTGGTTATTTACGGTTGGATTAAAATAAAACTGCACTGCATCAAGGGTATCAGTATGGCCAAGCACAAATCTTACAGCACCCCTGGCATTGTTCCCCACAAGCCCGTAGCCGCTTTCAGGAATTCCATCATCATAAGCAAAGTAGTTATCAAAAATCTGGTGAAACCTTATGGTATCATTTCTTTGCAGGTCGTCGCCCTGGGTGCCTTGTCTTACAATATGCTTAATCATAAACTGACGGGCAGGAGCAGGATCTGTTGGCAATGGATTGGGAATGACTAAAGGGTTTGTGTGAAGTTCATAAGTTTGATATCCCTGCAGATGAAATGGTGCTATGTTCCATGTACCACCGGTGTAGTTTCTTCGGTTGCCATCTTCATCCTCAATAAAGTATCTGTAAGAATAATTGTAGGTAATATTATCAAGATTGGTAATGAAAAGATTGAATCTGTTGCGCAAATAGCCCTGTGGATTTGCAATATAATGCGACCATGGCATTGACTGGTATTTTCTGAGTATAGACTGGGCAGGTGCAGCAAAGGCAATATCGTAATAGAAAATATCACCTGCACTTCTTCCATAATCCAATGTAACGTAATCCACATTCCAAATGCTGGTATTTCCGGCAAAATTATCAGGGGTTTTTGTCAGAGGAAAACTCGCATAATTCCGGAAGCGGAATTGGAAATTATTACGGAAATAAACCTCATCTTCAATATGAATAGCCACTCTTTTGAAGAAAGAACTGTCATTCTCAGCAAGAAAACCCTGGAGTGTTTTTCCCTCTGCTCGCCAAACACTTTTCCAATAATCGTCAACCCAGATTTCTTCATCAGGATTCTCCGGGTCTTCAATATAATAACCCGGAGTATGAAGAAATTCCACCACCAGTGAATCTCTGTCGCGCGGAGCGGAAC
>SKSE01000160.1 GCA_007118135.1 Bacteroidales bacterium
AGTCTTCCCAGGGCCATCCGCCGAATTGTGTGCGACGATAATCAGCAAAAGCCTGGTGTATCTCTTCGGAAGTATTCATTACAAACGGGCCATGTTGTACAACAGGTTCGTTTATGGGCATGGCTTCCAGTAAAAGGAAATATGCATCCTGCCCGGTGCATTCAATAATGGCTTCCTGATCAGGCAGCATTTCAACAGCATGACCGGGTTTGATGTCAATACCTGCAATACTGATTCCGGTTCCCTGGTAGAAATAAAGTGTTCGGTTTTTTTCCATATGCGTTGCCGGGAGTGTCCATTTGGCTCCGGAGTCCATTTTAACAGTCCAGATATTAACTCCGTTTTCCGGATCGGCTGCCCATGAATCGGGGGCAGGAGCAGGGGCTTTGCTGCCATTCAACTCTCCGGCAAAGATCTTTATCCGGGTTGTTTTCCCATTTTCATCCTGGTGATTAACAGTTGGTATGGTCTCAGCCCAAAGCATTTTAAAATGGGGATCGGCAAACTTATTTTTTTTAGGCAGGTTGAGCCATATCTGGAAAAGTTCCAGCGGATTATCTGAATCTTTTTTAATGAGTGGAAACATTTCGCAGTGTTGCAGGCCCGAACCGGCAGTCATCCACTGCACATCGCCCATGCCATAGCGACCGGCGGCGCCATGACTATCGCTGTGGTCTACAAAGCCTTCAAGTACGATGGTTATGGTTTCAAATCCACGGTGCGGATGGGCAGGAAAGCCCGGAATACGTTCGCCGTGATACATACGCCAACCATCTTTTACGGTAAAGTCCTGGCCAAGGTAGCGGCCTGCAAGGGATGCGGCCGGACCCATAATTTCATTTCCTTTGGGGTATTTATCCACGTGGTGCACGCAGAAAATAAAAGGATTCCCCGTGGGCCACATAAATCCCAGGGGCTGAATGTTTTGAATGAGTTTGTTGTACATAGTATGCTTTTTTTTGGCAATGTACAAAAGATTTTGGTTTGTGCTGCATGAAAAACTTCATTCAAATAAAGTATATATTGCTATCCGCAATTTTACATGTGTTTTTTTGGTAACCGAATTATATTTCCTGATGGGGCTAAAGCCCATGGTAATGGAAAACTACATTACTATTATTATATATTCCCGTCAGTTTTAACTGACGGATTTATGAGTTAGAGCTAACCGGAGGCTTTAGCCCCATTAATTGATACTGGCACGATAGCAGGGAATTATAAAAGTAATTGAAGACTATTCCCTTTGAATAATTCATTCAAATAATTAAATATGTAATTTGTGTTTATTTTTACGTATCTTTGCACCCTTGTTTAATAATACCTCTGCTTGTTACAATCCCAAAGAACTTCATGTTTATTCAATTGGCCGGCAAAAAGATTTGCAGGTTATTCATTTTCTGAAACAGGGGATAGATATTAAAAGTAAAGCAGACTGAATTTCAAACAAGAAAAAGACTCCTTTTTACAAGACCGGTAATGGGGACCCTTTCCAAATTTTATACCGGTCCGTTAACAAATGAGATTGTTTTAAGAAAACCAGGATTTATTGGTTTAAGAAGTTATGTGATAGATTTTTTTGAAATGGGGTTGTAACAATTACTGCCTGATTTTAAAAACAGATTCACAGTTTTTAACTCCTTAATTTCTCAATTTCTTACTTTCTAATTTCTCAATAACTTACTAATAAATGACATTTCACGATTTAAATTTGACTGAGCCTATCCTAAGGGCTTTAAATACAGAAGGATACACCGTACCTACACCCGTTCAATATAGCGCCATACCTTTGATATTAGACAGAAAAGATATTCTGGGCAGTGCACAGACCGGTACAGGAAAAACAGCCGCATTTGCTATTCCCATTATTCAACTTATGAATGAAGACAAAAGTAACCAACGTGGCAAACGACCTATCAGAAGTCTGATTCTGACTCCCACCAGGGAGCTGGCTATTCAGATTGGTGAAAGTTTTGCCACTTATGGCAAGCATACCAATCTTAAATACAAAGTTATTTATGGGGGCGTTAGTCAGAATGGCCAGGTTGATGCTTTACACACAGGTATTGATGTGTTGGTTGCTACACCAGGGCGATTGCTTGACCTGATGAATCAGGGATATGTAAAGCTCGATCATATCGAATATTTTGTTTTAGATGAAGCAGACCGCATGCTTGATATGGGTTTTGTGCAGGATGTAAAACGGGTTATTGCCCGATTACCACGCCGTAAGCAATCATTGTTTTTTTCAGCAACCATGCCTGATGCCATTGTTAAGCTTGCCGATTCAATCCTTGTTAATCCGGCGAGAGTTGACATTATACCTGCAGCAGCCACTGCTGACGCCATCGACCAGGTGGTTTATTTTGTTGATAAGAAAAACAAAAGGCACCTGTTAAAAGATCTTCTTACAAATACTGATATCGAAAGGGCACTTGTTTTTACCCGCACCAAGCATGGTGCCGACAGAGTTGCCCGTGAACTGACCAAAGCAGGAATAAAATCGCAGGCTATTCATGGAAATAAATCGCAAAATGCCCGTCAGGCTGCTCTTTCGGCTTTTAAAGCCCACCAGACAAGGATACTTGTTGCAACAGATATTGCTGCCCGGGGTATAGATATTGATGATCTTACACACGTAGTAAACTATGATTTACCCAACATCTCCGAATCTTATGTACATCGTATCGGCCGCACAGGCAGGGCAGGGGCAACCGGGAAAGCAATTGCTTTCTGTGATGCGGAAGAGAAAGAATATCTGAAGGACATACAAAAGCTTATGGGTAAAAAGGTGCCTGTTATGAATGATCATGATTATCCTTTGATGATTCACGATGTAATAAAAACGGCTCCCGGAAATCATCGAAATTCAGAAAACCGTAATAACGGAAATTCTAATGGTACTGGTCGCTTCAATGGAAATTCAAGGTTTAACAGATTTTCCGGAAGCACTTCGGGAACCAAAAAAAGACGTAGGCGTTCATTTGTCAATGAAGGCTGAGAAGTTACTTTTATCAGAAAATAGTTTGTTTATCTTATTGACCTGATGCCTGTTCTGCGTCGAATAAAAACTCAATTATGAAACGAAATTTATTGGAAATATAATTAGTTTTTTATTTTTGCTAAAACGTTTAATTTATTTTTGAGTTAAATTAATTATTTTAAAGTTATGATCAACTACATTGCTAAATTTCAGCGATATATAATAGCTTATTTATTGCTGGGAACTTTTTTTGTACTGTCATCATGCAAAAGCAATACCGGGCATATTGATAATGGAGATGGAAAGGATATTCAGCATGAAATTGTTTATTATGAAGAAGGTCGTTTTGCTGCGTGGCCGGCAAACGGGGGTATGTGGGTCTGGGATGATGAGATCCTTGTCTGTTTCAATGTGGCTGAACATGTTGCCAGACCCGGTCATACCTATGATGTATCCACATCGCGTAATATGTTTGCCCGAAGTCTGGATGGAGGCGAAACCTGGACTATAGAGGATGCTTACCAGAATGGTATTACCGGTTATTCAATGGATCACCGAATCGGCGATAAGGCTGTTACCCCGGTTGATCTGGAAGAAGCGATTGATTTTCAAAATCCTGATTTTGCTTTTATGTTTCAGCGTGAAACCAACATAAGAGGACCTGCGCACTTTTATTATACTTATGACAGGGGTAAATCCTGGCAAGGACCTTACAATTTCCCTGATATGGATCCTGCAGGAATTACAAATAGAACCGACTACATTATTGATGGCAGGCATGAGATGACAGCCGTGCTATCTATAGGGCATGGCCGTACCGGAGTAGCCAGAACAAAAGACGGTGGTATCACCTGGGAGTTTTTGTCCTATATCGGGCCTGATTTCACAAGATCAGAGGAGCTTCAGGGCAGGAACGACTATTCTTTGATGCCGTCAACAGTAAGATTATCTTCATCAGAGATATTAACCACAATCCGCCATCGCGAGGGTGATGAGAGAAGAGTTTGGATAACAAGTTATCTTTCTGCTGATAACGCAGCAACCTGGAGTCAGCTTGATGATCCGGTCACCGACCATGTTAATTCGCCGCCGGCGCTGGTTCAGTTACCTGACGGGAGACTGGCACTGTTTTATATATTCAGAAGGGGCGGATGGAATGAACCTCCTGGCAACATTGAGGGATCAACCGTATGTGTAAGGATGAGCTCAGACAACGGACTCACCTGGGGTGAAGAGATAGTATTGCGTGGCGATGAAGGAGCCAATTATGATGGTGGTTATCCCCGCGCTGTGCTAAGGCCTGACGGGAAGGTTGTTATTACTTACTACTGGAACCATGCCCTCGACGATAGTAAACCACCATACAGGTATATAGCGGCTACGATTTGGGACCCTGGTAGCGACTCACCGTAAATACGAATTTTTATTTATTAAATGATTTTAAGTAAAAACTTTGATTGAATATAAAATAATTGAAGCATTCTGGAGAATAAAACCGAAATTCACAGGAGATTTTGGAAAGGTGACGGGCCCGGTCCCATTTTAATACCCACCTTTAAAGTAGAGTTGTACGATCTGAATGATTATCCTGCCATATTTCGCAATCCTCAATTAATGTGGGAATGTCTGATGGTATAGCTAGTGTAACCCATGGAGGCAGTCACAGTACTGGTATTCCGTTTTTAAGAAGTGCTAACCGTGCCTGTGCATTTCCCGGGACAAGGAGTTTTTGACCGGGTTTAGTGTGGTTATAGTGGAGATGCCGGATACACCAACCATCCCTAAACCAGAAAAGCCAATATGGGCGAAGGATGTTCATCAGGAAACTTCTCAAATTTCAGGTTCCTCTGAATTAATGGACACACCGGTATTTAAAGAACCTCGCACTTTCACAAGAATTCCGAAAGATGCAAACGGCCCCCTCTTTTTTACCCATAAACATAATCTTGCTGTTACAGCACTGGCAATAAAAAGCTTTTACTCGATGCTCCATGTAATTTCAGGTGGGGTGAACAGTTTAGTATTCTGGACCGTGGCAGGGGAGAAACACCGGGATATCTTACTGCAACTCAGTCGGCCTATGGTATGATCCACGTACTTTCTTCAGTAACTCATTACAGCTTTAATATGTCATGGTTGCTTGAATTGCCGCAAGGGAAGAACAACTAAATACAAAACAAATTGATTAAATTAGCTGATTATTATTTTTTACACAAATAAAATCCCTTAAACTACTTATTATGGTAGCTTCAAAAAATATAGCTAAAAAGAAAGTTCTGAACTGCAAAATATTCTGGTGTATTTCTTTTTTTATTGGGTTTATTAATTATGGATTTAGTGAAAAATTACCCGAAAACTACCCCGATCCGGTAACTAACCCAGAATCACCTGTAATGCTTGCTGGTGAGTGGTTTGAGCATCCTCATGAAATTGATTTTGACAGATTGCCACGTATTCCTTCAGAGCATTCTGTAGTAAGCGATGTCAGGGTTGATGGAATTAGCCAGCCTTCTTTTTCCGATGCTGTGCGCTCAGGAGGCGGAGTTAATCAGCATTCATACCTTATTTATTATGAAGGTAAATTCTGGGTAATGTGGAGTGACGGACCGGGTGTCGAAGACCGGGTCGGTCAGGTTGTTAAATATGCTACAAGTCCGGATGGTGTTACATGGACAGACCCGGAATTTCTTACACCCTATCCACCCGATTCCGGACCGGATTCACCTCATTACAATACCAGGACAAATGAGGGGTTTCGCTGGATATCCCGGGGTTTCTGGCAACGGGACGGGGAACTGTTTGCGCTTGCCTCACTTGATGAGGCTGCCGGTTTTTTTGGTCCCGGACTGGAACTAAGGGCATTTCGATGGAACAGGGAAAAAGGGGCATGGGAAGATTTTGGACTGGTGCACGATAATGCAATCAATAATTTTCCACCAAAGAGATTGCCGACAAGCGAATGGATGATGTCCAGGCGCAGGCATGATTATTCAACCCGGGGGGTGGAATTTATTACCGGGGGTGTTGAAGCAATTGATCAGTGGGAATCTTTTCCTGTTCTTGGTTCTGAAAGTGAGCTGGCTGCAGAAGAGCCATACTGGTGGA
>SKSE01000125.1 GCA_007118135.1 Bacteroidales bacterium
AATCAGAATTCTTACCAAAAAAATTGCAAATGGCTTATTTGAATACGGTAATTACCGGCACCGGTAGTTATATTCCTACGGTTGTGATTAAAAACAGTGATTTTGTAAACCATACCTTTTTCGAAAAAGACCATACCGCCATCGACCGTCCCGGGGAGGAGGTTGTAAGTAAATTTAAAGATATTACCGGTATAGCTGAGCGTCGCTGGGTAGAAGAAAAACTAACCAACTCCGAAATTGCAACCATGGCTGCCCGCGAAGCAATAGAAGATGCCGGCATTGATCCTGAAACACTTGATCATATTATTGTTGCCCATAACTTTGGTGATGTAATCAAAGATACCATACAGACTGATCTGCTGCCCTGTTTGGCTTCAAGGGTTAAGCAAAAGCTTGGTATTAAAAATCCTGCATGTGTAGCCTACGACATACTTTTTGGCTGCCCCGGCTGGGTGCAAGGCATTATACAGGCTGATTCGTTTATCAAAACCGGTCTTGTCAAACGCTGCCTGGTTATCGGGGCCGAAACCCTTTCTCGCGTGGTTGACAAATACGACCGCGACACTATGATCTTTTCCGATGGTGCAGGTGCCACAATTCTGGAAGCCAGGGACGAAGATCATAAGCGGGGAATTCTCTCCTCAGCAACAGTAACCCATGCCATTGATGAAGCTTTTTATCTTTACCTGGGTAAATCAAATGCCCCCGAAAGCGACCCCAGGGTGCGATACATAAAAATGCACGGAAGAAAAATTTACGAATACTCTATAACACAAGTTCCATCAGCCATTAAAGCCGCACTGGATAAAACGGATATACCTGTTGATGAAGTAAAAAAAATCCTGCTGCACCAGGCCAATGAAAAAATGGATGAAGCCATTATTAAAAGATTTTACCGACAATACGGACAAAAAAGAGACGTTTATGATGTAATGCCCATGAATATTTATGAACTGGGCAACAGTTCCGTAGCCACAGTTCCTACACTTTACGACATGGTTATGAAAGGTAAAATGGAAGATCATCAAATCAACAATGGGGATATTATCATTTTTGCTTCTGTGGGCGCAGGTATGCATATTAACGCGGTAGTTTACCGGCAATAGATTTAAAGAATTCTATCATCAAACCTTGCTGAAACTATGAATTTAGGTTTGCTTTGCCGTTAATAAATTGTTTTACAAAAAGTTTATTCAACCGTCTTGAACTTTGGGGACTTTTCTATACAATTTAGGATTTTCAAATAATTTTGATCTGTCTATACGATCGTTTATTCTAAATACGTTTTTTCAAAAACATAAGGGAAATTTTTATGCTACACGAACCTGCTTCGCCGCAGCAAGAGGATAAAGCTGCCGAACGAAAATCGCGACTGGGGTTAAAACTCTTTTTCGTCTATGCCATCATTTATGCCGGTTTTGTATTCATCGGTGTAACCAAACCTTCTCTCATGGGAATCAGGGTAATTTTTGGCCTTAACCTGGCCATTGTTTATGGTTTCGGGCTTATCATAATCGCAATTGTGATGGGTTTCCTATACCACCTTGCCTGCTCAAAATTAGAAGATAAACTAAATATTGAGGAGGATAAACCATGATATACGATGTTTCAAACCTTGCCCTGATCATTTTCTTCACTTTTATTGCACTTGTCCTTGGCCTGTCTTTTTATTTTGCCCGAAAAACCAAAACTGCTTCAAGTTATTTTGCCGCCGGAGGAACCATTCACTGGGGAGTTAATGGTATCGCTTTTGCCGGTGATTATCTTTCTGCTGCATCCTTCCTTGGTATTTGCGGTATGATTGCTTTTTCAGGTTACGACGGGTTTTTGTATTCCATCGGTTACCTGGCAGGTTGGATAGTTGCTCTTTTTGTGGTTGCCGAGCCCCTGAAAAGAATGGGAAAGTACACCTTTACCGATGCCCTTGATTTTAAATTCAATTCGCGCTCCGTCAAGCTTATGGCAGCCATAAGCACACTGGTGGTTTCAATCTTTTATCTTATACCTCAAATGGTAGGTGCAGGCGACCTTGTGGTGCCCATCCTGGGATTACCCCATTGGGTTGGTGTGGTTATCGTAGGCTCTGTAGTGATTTTCATCGTTGCAACCGCCGGTATGACTTCCACCACTTATGTGCAGTTTATTAAAGGAGGGTTATTGATAATTTTTTCCATAACACTAACCGTTTACATTCTCAATAAGGGTCTTAAAACTGAACCCTATCCAGATTTTCACCAATATAACAGCATTGATGTCTATTTTGATGATTCAGGTGAGTTACAACTTATGGAAAATCCGGAATATCTTATTGCAGGAACAGCTTCGGTTGGCTCTTATACTTTTGTATTGCTTGACCATAATGGGTTTGGCAACTGGTATCGTCTTACTGAAAATAATGATGGGCCCGTACTCGAAGAAATGCTTACCATTACACGCCAGGCTATCGGTACAATACTTTACAATGGTGCTCCCCGCTCCGAAAGATTGTTTTACCAGGTTGGGCATCTGTCAAGGGTAGTTTCAGATGGCAAAGAGGTAGAGTTTTCAGGCCCGGTTAATCCATTCAGTTTTCTGAGAACACTCAAAGAAAGCGAAGTGGTGCGTTACACCAAAACCTCCTTTGAGTTTGAAGGTGATGCTGTTGATGCATGGTATCCTGAAATCACATCAGGGGAAGAAATTATGCGCCCCGGACTTCTGTACAGGCTTGAAGGAGCTTCGCTCTTAGAGCGGCTCAATTTTATTTCTCTTATGCTGGCTCTTTTTCTGGGTACAGCGGCACTACCTCATATCCTTATCCGATATTATACCGTGCCAAGTCCCAGAGATGCACGCAAATCAACCATTGTTGCCATTGCCGCCATCGGCTCTTTTTACATCCTTACCATGTATATGGGCCTTGGCGCCATGGTAAACGGTGTATTGGATGTACAAAGCAGCAATATGGCAGGCCCGTTGCTTGCCCGGTCTTTTGGTATCGGGTTGTTTGCCATGATATCGGCCGTAGCCTTTGCAACTATTCTTGGAACAGTCTCTGGCCTTATTGTGGCCTCCTCAGGCGCCATCGCACACGATCTGCTCGATCGGTTCATGAACCTGAACATGACTGACAATGTGAAAGTGCGTGCCGGAAAAATTGCTGCTTTTGTAGTAGGTACCTTTGGAATCATTATTGGAATCCTGCTCAAAGGGCTCAATGTTTCTTTCCTGGTGGGACTTGCATTTTCCGTAGCAGCATCCAGTAACCTTCCGGCCATTGTTATGATTCTTTTCTGGAAAAAAACCACCGCAAGGGGTGTGGCAGCATCTATTCTGGTAGGTATAACCATTTCGGTAGGGCTAATTCTATTATCGCCCACAATGTTTGCCCGTTACGGTCTCGACCCGTCAGCAGCGCCTTTCCCACTGGACAACCCGGGAATCATTTCCATTCCCTTGTCGTTCCTTACACTGATACTGGTATCGCTTTTTACTGCAAAGAAAAAGCCAGTTGGTCATTAATAACCGGGATTGCCTATAGTAAGCCTGTATAATAGGTTCGGAAAGAGTTGTCTCTTTCGTTATCTTGGTGTTTTTATTTTAAAAACTGTTACAGATGGACAAATCCACTTTTGCCCTAAGAGTAATCCGTTATAACAAATCCCTGCACCTTAATATTCCTTTGCCCGACAGCATCAGGGTAATGAATCCTTTTCGTGAAAACCCAGAGACGTTGGAAGTTTCGTCTTCGTTTTATAAAATATTTTACAGCGATAATAATAAGCGACGTCTTATCCTGGGCATCAATCCCGGACGGTTTGGTGCAGGAGTAACCGGTGTACCCTTTACCGATACCAAACGGTTGCAGGAAAAATGCGGACTGCACATCCCCGATACCAGCACCCACGAGCCATCTTCGGTATTTGTGTATGAAGTAATTGACGCTTACGGTGGTGTAGAAAAATTCTATGCCGACTTTTACATCAACTCTATTAGTCCGCTGGGTTTTGTTGCACTAAACAGCAAAAACCGGGAAGTTAATTACAATTATTACGACAGCAAAGAGTTGCAGAAAACTATTACTCCCTTTGCTATACAATCCATCTGCGACCATATTTCCATGGGTTGCCATACTGATATCTGCTACTGCCTGGGTACAGGTAAAAACCTGAAATTCCTGGAAAAATTGAATGATGAGCACGGATTTTTTCAGAAGATCATTCCGTTGGAACATCCGCGGTATATAATGCAGTATAAGTCAAAACAAAAAGATGAGTATGTGAAGAAATTTGTTCAACTGCTTTCACTACCCTTTCCGGACTGATAAAAAATGGAAATCTCTTAATATTTTCAGATATCCAGCGGGCTGTGCACATTAGGGCGGTTCCGGTGCTGAATATGTGTATAAACCAGGGTTGTGCGAATGTTTTTGTGTCCCAGCAGCTTTTGTATGGTGTGAATGTCGTATCCATCCTCCAGCAGATGCAGTGCAAAAGAATGTCTCAGTGTGCTGCTGGATGCACGAACGGTAATACCTGCTTTGTCAATGGCTTCCTTAATTGCCTTTTGCAGATAGCTTTCATGGTGGCAATGCTGTATCCATTGTCCGGTTATCGGATCTGCCGACAGCTTTCTTGATGGGAAAAGATATTGACATCCTCCATCATGAGAGCCAGGCGTCACATTTGTTTCTGTCCCGACCGATATAAATGAGTCTGAAAACTCCGGTATCAGCTTATTCTCCTCATGACAAATCCTTGACTTCTCAACTTGCCGCATAAGCATCGGAATCAAAACAACAGGCATAACAGTTCGTCTTTCCATTCCTTCTTTGGAGGAACGTACAATAATTTCCTTGCGTTCAAAATCCAGATCTCTAATACGCAAAGTCAAACATTCACACAACCGTAATCCGCTCCCATAAATCAATGATGCCATTAACCGGAACTCTCCCCTGAGATTTAACAATACCTTTTTCACCTCATCCCGACTTAATACCAATGGCAAATGCTTTTCAAGCCTGATATTCTTAAATTCATGATCAAGCGAAACATGCAAAACCTTTTTGTATAAAAACAGGAGAGCATTCAGGGCCTGGTTATGCGTAGAGGGGGCTACTTTTCTTTTTTGATGAAGGTCATCCAGGAATTCTTTTACTTCACTTACACCCATCTGGACAGGGTTTCTTTTGCTGTGGAAAAGCATAAATCTGTAAACCCAGTCAAGGTAGCTCTTTTCGGTGCTTCTACTTAACTGGTTTTCGCGGATCCTATTCCTTACCTCACCAAGAAAATCCAACCGTTCCATCAAGGGATCTCTTTACTGCATAATACGGCTAATTTAACACATTTTGCTGTGAATAGCAATTTTTTATACCTGAATTTGAATGTTATGCTTTTGCCAACAGATATTGACTTTTAACCCTTAAATGTTGTAAATTTAGCATTACATCGAAATATATGCTTGTTATACATCAAATTTATTTATGTATCTATGTGGGCCCGTTGATGCAAGAGCCGAAGGCGTTTAGGTTTTCATTTTGATGTTCAGTGCATAAATGTATAAAAGTCTGTAATTGTGGGTCATGTGTCTTTGTTTAGGGTTTCCACAACTCTAACAGGGCACACTATGAAAAAAAAGATCACACACCTGATGTTGCTGTTTCCCTTAACAGCATTTTTTGTATCCTGCCACCCACAACCCGAACAAATCCCGGGTTATGAAAATCTCAGTCTCAACCCCAATTTTGAAGCTGATATTCAAACCGTAAACTCCATGCTCAGTGCATGTTTTGCCGGAGATGTTGCGGGCATGGAAACCTGGTTGCATCCCGACTATATGTCATATGGCCCTGGCTACAACAAGGAAGAAACCAGACAAGAGATAATTGATGACTGGGTTAATTTTGCCCGCAGATTTGAAAACATACATCTTGCCAATGCAATTTATTATTCATTTATCATCGACGATGAAGATGGATGGCCTCCACTGAACGGTGCATGGCTGCTACTATGGGGTAACGTAATCT
>SKSE01000307.1 GCA_007118135.1 Bacteroidales bacterium
CAAGGGTTTCCCAGCCGGTTATACTGTCGGTCTTTTCGGCCATCAGGAGATAGATGCGGTTATCAACTATCACTGCTTCAGAAAAGCCGGACCCGATTTCTTTGCTCCAAAGCAGTTCGGGAAGCGGTTCAACCCATTGCGTGCCTTTGTTAACGATGCGTCCGTCGCGGGCACCTCCGCGAAACTGGTTCCAGTCGCCGCTGTCGGATCCGGCGAAAGATGTAAAAAAGGACTGCGAAAGTAAAAGGAAAGCAAAAAAGGTCAGATACATAAAAATTGGGTTGGTTGCAACGGCCGGACCGGTCCTTGCAGCACAAATTTGGTTTGGATAACTCATATGGTTCGGTTCAGGAAGATTAGAAAATGCTTTTCACACATGTTATCAAACATCATACCTCGCAAGCCATAGTTTTGTTATACAGACACTTGAAGAGAAAACTTAAAGGGTTGAACTACTGTCATTTGTCCGATGTGGGACAATAGTGTTCAGAATTGTACACCAGAATTTAGTTATTAACCTGTAAACTTTTTTTAGGACGATACATGACCCACCCCCGGCTCCTACGAGGCAGGGACCTGTCCCGTTCATACGGGAGGGGTGCCAGGTCTTTCCTGTTGTCAATACCAACCTACAGCTTCCTGAACCATTGCACCATAGGCAGGGGAACCGGCACCGTTTCACCTTCGGCCCTTAAGCCGGCGAAACCAAACTGAAAAGCAGAATTGGGGTTGGTCTGGAACCGCAGACCCGGCAGGAATAAGGCAATACCGTATCTTTTGCGGGTTTCGGTGCGTATGTCTTGTATATACTCTCCGGTCTGCCAGTCATAATAGCTGTAATCGACAGTTTCGGTATATGTCCCGCCCCGGGGAACGATAAAAGTGTCGAAAACAAAACTTATGGTACGGCCCATTTTGGCCATTCCGGCCACGGAAATCAGGAAGTTGCCTTCGCTTTCTCTGCGGCTGCGGATTGTAGTGCTACCTGAACTGCTGTAAATATAGTCATCAACCTTGTAGGTAACCCCGCCGTAACCAAATGAAAAGTTGATATTGCTGACTCTGTTGCCCCAGGTAAGAACACCGTATGGGAGCGCCAGCGCAAAATCGGGCCATGTCCACGAGCCTGTTCCCAGCAGCAGTCCCAGTCCTGCATTAAAATCCTCTGCCAGGGGAATGCTGTATTTTATACTTCCAATAAGCGGGGTGCCTATCCATGTGGTAAGCACACCCAACCCCAGGTTATCACCAACACCAAACTGGAAATCGGGACCCAGCAGACTCATGAGCATATAGGTCTCCCCTTTCTCAACGGGAAGTCCGTTGGTGGTGATAAAGTAGCGAGTGGCAAAGATCTCGGCGGGAATAAAATCAGCTGTTTTTAAATGATCTTCAGGTTGAGCTTCACGGATCTCGCGGATCTCATGACGTGGAATATAAACTTCACCCAGTTCTTCAGTTCTTATGAGTACTTCGCGGGCATCCTGGAAAAGGATCTCACCTACAAACCGGGATCCGTCGTTTTTGATTACTATGTAAATTTTTGGAGGTTCTTCACCGTTGGGAGTTTCCTGTGCCATAACAACAGGAAATGATTGCAAATGAATGATAATTGCGAATATCAAATACAAAAAAGTTTTCATAGCTTTCTCTTTTAAATGATAGTTTTTTCGGTGCGAATGTAATATTTATTATGATGAGAAATACATATGGTGATATTTTGAATTCAAAATGAAAAAAGTAAGAAAATATGAAACCGCAAGGGTCGCAAAGGTTTCGCAAGGGGCGCAAGGAGTTTAGTATTGAGAAAGTGGGAAAGTGAGAAAGTGAAAAAGTAGGAAGTCGGAAGACCGAAGACCGAAGACCGAAGTGGCGGCTGGGATGACATCCCTCACAAAACCGATGGCCTTACCTGAAAAAACATTCGGTTGCTTTCGGATTTTTTGGTAATGAGGATGGTTAGGGATGTAATCCCTTGGGGTTGTTACCAGCAGCACTAAGGCCACGAGTGAAGAACCGACCGAAGGGAGCTCAGCGAAGCTAATCCCGTGGCCATTGCACTCCAATTTTCATCAAAAAACCATTTGTGAAAATCCGTGTAATTTGTGGACCCATCTGTGCATCCGTGGCAAAACAAAATTCAGGGCATGAACTGTAGTCATACCCTGAAGAAAGCTCCTTTAGGCAGGCTCCCTTCGACAGACTCAGGGGCCTTAGACCCCACACCCCATACCCCATACCCCACACCTTTTCTAACCATATAAGGCATATAAGTGAGAAAATAAGAAAGTGAGAAAGTAAGAAAATAGGGTTTCCTTTAATTATCCGTGCATCCGTGGCTATTAACCATATAAGGCATGTAAGAAAGTTGGGAATTAACTGTTTTTTCAAAAAATCCCACTACTTTTATGTCGCTTTTTTCTGGCTGGGAAAAGATTCGCAGCGGAGAAGCGCATGTAAACCGGAAGTATAACCCAATCAAAACACTAATCTATGTTGGATTTTCAAAAGAAACTGACCAATGGCTTTTATGCAGTGCTCAGCCTGCCTGCCACAGCCATGGGATTTGCGCTGGCAATACAGATTGCCGCATTGAGCTGGATACTCCGAACCGAATTTGGCTTCGAAATATATGAAATTGGTATTGTTTGGGCTACCGGACCCATCGCTGGTATTTTCGGGCAAGTAATTATCGGAGTAATCAGCGATAATGTGTGGGTTTGGAACGGCCGACGAAGAGTTTTTATCTTTTTTGGCGGTGCGCTTGCAGCACTTATGATATTATGCCTTCCAAATATCGGCTTCATAGCTTCCACATTTGGGATATCCAATATCCTGATTATTGCAGTTTTCATTTCCCTCACCCTTGACATGTCAATCAACGTGAGTTTTAACCCTACAAGGTCGCTCATAGCCGATGTTACACCACCCGGGCAACCCCGAACAAAAGGTTATACCTGGATGCAGTTTATCTCAGGATTTTTTGGCGTGGTGGCCTATGTGGTAAGCGCAACCCTCGGAAATTATGTTTTACTCTACAGTTCAGTGGCTATAGTTCTTGCTTTTAGCATTATACCCCCTCTTTTTATCCAGGAACCACGTTATCTTGACACAGCAGAAAAGAAAATAAGAGCAAAGCGCGACCCGCTGCTGGCATCAACCGTTTCGCTTCTTATACCTGGTTTCGGGCATTTATATGCCAGGATGTGGAGAAAAGGAGGCGCACTATTGGCAATAACAGGGTTGGCCTATTGGATAGCAATTGCACAGACTAATGTTTTATGGATTACTCTGCTATTCATAATAGTCGCTGTTGCTACACACGTATACAGCATATATGATGCATTTATTACAATACGGAACAAAAACCTTGAAGATCCTGAATATGCCAGAGTTTACCATGAAGATAAAACAGACTGGCCTCAGCTGTTCAGGCTTTACTTTGCGCATGGGTTTTCATGGCTGGGCATACAGTCAATGTTTGTATACATCATTTTCTTCCTCGAAGACCAGCTTGTACCCCTTGGGTTCCTGAACACCGGACGCATGATAGGAGTTTCGTTTGCAATATTAAATACAGTGGGCTTCCTGCTGCCTGTTCTGTTATTTGAACCTCTTGCCAAAAGATTTGGCCGGGTTGCAATTCATACGGTTGCGATAGGTACCATGGCAGTGGCATATATACTTATGGGACTTATTGTAAGAAACCCCTACCAGCTTTACGTATTGATGGCAATTGCAGGTATTGGCTGGGGAGCAGTGGTGAGCCTGCCCTTTGCAATCATGTCAGAAAAGGTTGATCCTAAGCGCATGGGCTTCTTTATGGGAGTATTTAATCTTTCAGTGGTAATTCCGCATCTTGTGGTTAGTTTTGTATTTAGCTGGATAATTGAATGGTTTCCCACCAAAGACCTGTTGTTTATACTTTGCGGGCTAATGCTGGCCATCTCTACTGTAGGATGGCTTTTTGTGAAGGAGAGCTCAGCGGTGCTAAACTCAAAATAAAATTATGTCGTTTAAAATAATTTATAATATTTGGAACGCAGATAACGCAGATGCGACGCAACGCAGATTTTTGCAGATTTCATCATAATTAATCTGCGTTTGAAAATCAGCGTCATCCGCGTTCTAATTTTTTTATAAAATGACACTAAATTCTGAATTTCTCACTTTCTTAATAACTTAATAACTAAATAACCTATTAACCAAATACCCAAACAATGAAAAAACTACTAATCATACTACTGCTTCCCGCTTTTCTGGCCTGCAGCACAACTGACAAGGAAACCGTTATCCTTACCATAAATGTAGAAAATGCCACCTTTGATGAGGCGGAACTTGTGTATATGACCGATTTTATCCTATACAATCGTGAAACCCACACAGCTGCAAGGGAAGATGACGGTACGTTCCGTTTTGATGTAAAACTCCATGCTCCGGTAATTGCCAGTCTTTCCCTTGGTGAAAAACGCATGCCGGTTTACCTTGAAAAAGGAAGGGTGCTTACCATAAAGGCCGATATGTCAGATTTTGATAATACACTGGCATTTGAAGGTAACCTGGTCAATGAAAACAAATATTACCAGCTTTATCAACGTGAGATGGCTCCCATATACGGCAGGCAGGCTTTTTTCCCTATGCTTCAGAGCGCATCCCCTGAAGAATTTAAAGATTTCACCATAACAATGGAAGATGAATTTGCCGCACACATGAAAGCCTTCATGGATCAGAATGCCATCAGCAGCAACTTCCGCAGGTTTATGCAAACCGATGTTATCTACCAGCTTTACAGCGGTAAGCTGATGTTCCCCATGTACCACAGGCATTTTAATCAGTTGGAAGATTTGCCCGAAATGCCCGCCGGCTATTTTGATTTCCTTGTAACAGCAAAGAACCTGAGTGAAGAACAACTCAATGTGCAGTCGGCTGCAGGATTCGTTAGTGATTTTCTGAATTATTTCCGCATGCACAATGAGGACAAAATTCCTGAGGGGCTGGGGTTTGCAGAGACCAACCTATGGATTGCGGAGAATCAACTCACCGGGAATGCACAGAAATTTGCCAAGGTTTATTCCATTAACTACCTGTTCAATTTTGGTGACTTCTATGAGGCAGAGGAAGCTTATGAAAATTTTAAGGCTGAAAACCCGGGCGAAACCCTCACTGAAATTCTTACTACCGCCTATAACAATGCATTACGCGTAAAGCCAGGTGCTGAGGCTACAGAATTTACCCTTACCGATATCAATGGCAACGATGTTTCGCTTAGTGACTTCCGCGGCAAAGTGGTTTACCTTGATTTCTGGGCCAGCTGGTGTGGTCCCTGCATGCGCGAGGTGCCTTACGCAAAAGAGCTGAAAAAACGTTTTTATGGAGAAGATGACCTTGTATTTCTTTATGTTTCTGTGGATGAGGATGAGCAGGCCTGGCGCCGTACGGTAGAAGAACGCGAAATTCAGGGTGTACATGTGAGGGTGCATGGAATGAGCCATGAAATTGCGCAGGCTTACAATGTGCGGGGAGTTCCTTCTTTCTTTATCATTGACCGTAACGGCATGATCCATGATAACAATCCCAGCCGCCCCTCCGGCCAAACCATCGACCAGGAATTGTTGGCCGCATTGGAGCAATAAGGGGTTTAAGGAATATGGTTTGGGGTATGTGGTCCCTGAGCCTGCCCTGGAAAACTTTGTGTGGAAACCTTCCGGGTACGACTTCAGTTCGTGCCCGGAATTTTTTTATGCCACGGATGCCCGAATGGGTTTTGTCTGCTCACACCCCCTGACCCCCTGGAAGGGGGAACCGCCAGCGCACAAGATCAGCAGCAAATTAATTTAACCTTTCTTTTTGATGCTTAAGTTTTATATTCACTTGTCTCGTCCTAAAATAGGTTTACACAAAACATTGAGAAAATGGAATTAAAAAGTAAACTTATTTCAGGATTAAG
>SKSE01000198.1 GCA_007118135.1 Bacteroidales bacterium
ACTGAAAGACAAAAGATGTTGATAAGGGTGTAAACCTTATTTCGCATCATATTGCGTAATGCAGAAATTATATAATTTTTAATCATGTTTGATATCGGGATGACAAGCTATACAAACAATTGGAAGAAATATTGAAACCCTTATTCAGTTTCTATGAACCGAAAACAGTTCAAAAAAAGCAAATAATAAATCTTTAAAAGCAGAATGGGGAATTATTGGCTTTTGGCGAAATATTCCCTATCCCGTTTATGGTAATAATATGTTATTTATTTTGCAACAGAAGTAAGAACAAATTCAGTGGTTTTATCTTCAGTAACAATTTGTCCATCAAACAAACGAATAATACGTTGCGCGTAAGATGCATCGCGTTGCGAGTGAGTTACCATAATAATGGTAGTACCATTTTTATTGAGTTCTTCCAGAAGGTTCATAACCTCATCGCCATGGGTTGAATCAAGATTACCTGTGGGCTCATCCGCAAGAATAATATGCGGGCGTGCTACCACCGCCCGGCAAACAGCAACCCTTTGCTGCTGACCACCTGACAACTGAAGCGGGAAGTGATTTTTACGATGCATAATCTGCATTTGGTTAAGAACCTCTTCTACCCTTTTTTTGCGTTCAGATGCACTGTACCCAAGGTAAATAAGTGGCAGCTCAATGTTTTCAAACACGCTCAGTTCGTCAATCAGGTTAAAATTCTGGAAAACGAATCCGATATTTTTCTTCCTGAGATTTGCTCTTTGTTTTTCTGAGAATCCTGAAACTTCATTGTTTAAGAAGTGATATTCGCCATCTGTTGGGTTATCAAGCAGCCCAAGTATATTAAGAAGAGTTGATTTACCGCAGCCCGATGGGCCCATAATAGCAACAAACTCTCCCTCATTAATTTCAAAGGTAACATTGTTAAGTGCAGTTGTTTCCACCTCTTCAGTGCGGAAAACTTTAGTTAAATTATTTGTTCTGATCATGGTTGTGTTTTTTTATGTTGAATTTACAAAATATGGTTGATATGTTTATATTATTTTTTACCTGAAAATAAGTCTGTCTCTGCCCCCAAATGCATCATAAGATGATGTAATTACCTGTTCACCGGGCTCAAGACCTTCCAAAACTTCGTAATGATGAATATTCTGCCTTCCTATTCTTATCCTTCTTTTGGTAGCCTGGTTTCCGGCCGGATCAAGAACGTAAATCCAGTTTCCACCAGTTTCCTGATAAAAACCACCACGGGGTATGATTATGGCATCTGCTACTCCGCTAAACTGAAGACGAAGTTGGATAGTTTGTCCTCTTCTGATACCATCAGGCATTTCATCATTAAAATGCAAATCAACTTCAAATGCTCCGGCAGTAATATTGCTGTATATTTTCTGAATTTCGAGCTGATAGTTCTGTCCGGCATAATCAAATTGTGCCTGTTGCCCCACAAAAGTGCGGTTTACGTAACGCTCATCAATACGGGCACGAAGTTTAAATCCATCCAGAACGTCAATCTGACCCAGGTTTTCGCCCGAATGTTTGGTTTCGCCTCGCTCAACATTGAAAGATGATAATTGTCCGCTTATTGGTGCAGTTAAAGTTAAATTTTCAAGGTTTCTGTTTAGCATATTCAGGTTATCCTGCATACGGTCTATAGATTCCTTAATTTGTATCATCTGGGTTTCGGTATAAACAGAATCGTGCTGCATGGCACGGTAAGCAATATCAAACCTTCTACGGGCAATATTGTATTCTCTTTCTGCATTTTCATATTCTTCTTCTGAAATATGGCCCATCTGGTAATATACGTTTTTACGGTTAAAATCTTTGGTTGCAATATCCTTTTGATATTCAAGGTCGGCCATTTGCCTTTCAAGGGTAAACTTATTTCGCTCAAGTCCCAGGCGGGTATTTTGATAGTTATTTAAAACCTCCAGAAGATTGTTTTCGCGGTACATATAATCCATTTCTATGCTGGCATTAGATAACCGGACTATGGGATCGCCTTCTTCAACAAAGGCTCCGTCGCGTACAAATATTTCTTCTACTCTACCTCCGAATACTGCATCAATATAAATGGTGACAATGGGCTGCACGGTTCCATCGACAGGAATAAATTCCTGAAAACTTCCCTGTTGCACTGAGGCGATAGTCATCCTGTCTCTGTCAACATAAAGCCGGCTTGAACCATCGCGAAAAAATAAAAGGTATATAATAAATACTGCTAAAAGCGACCCTAAAGCCAAAATTGTTATTCTGGCAGGTGTCCACTTTTTCTTTTTAATAATTCGGTCCATTTTATGCAAACTTATAGTTTTTCGGCAAATTATTAAGCCAACTCTATGCCAATATATATAAAAAATTGTAATTCAAATGATTACATATGTCGGCTGTAGTAACTACTATTTTTTGTGTCCGCTGGCGTGCACTTGCTGTACCAGATCGAACAGATTTTATTTAGGGGGTTTTACCTTATACAAAATTGGTAAAAACACCAACCCTGTAACTATGCAAATTTTCTATATTTGAAATGTAAAATCAAAACAATCTACACAAGGAGGGTTAGCTTTGATTTGCGAATATAGCTAAACGATCAGACAAATCAGACAAACACAATACGTAACAATTGGAAAATGTAAATCAAAGTCTGAGAGACCAACTTATTCTGGACATCTCTGCTCATCTTACAACCATTGATAAGGCAAAAATCCGGGAAATAATTCCAGGTATTCTTGAAAGGCTTTGTATTATTTTTAATGCAAACAGATCTATTATCTTTTCAATTGGTCAGGGTGAAGCAGATTTTTCTGCTTGTTTTGAATGGCATTCTAAAGATAGACATTCCGTAATAGATGAATTACAGAATCTTCAATACAGCAAATATCCCTTATGGGAAAAGTTTGCTGTTCAAAAACGTGTATTTCGGATTGCAGATATTTCCAATATCCCTGACATTTTTGCATCATGCAAAGAAATGCTTTTGGATATGGGTACAAAATCCTTTTTACAGGTTCCACTCTTACAAGGAGATCAACTTAAAGGATTTTTAACGCTTTCAAGATCTAAGCCAGGTGAAGGATGGAGCAATGATGATATTAATTTTGCCGAAATCATTGCCAGTATTATTCAGAACTTATTAAACCGTCTTGAACCAGGAGTAACTGATATTCAAGCAAGTTATATTTTCCCATGGGACAAGAAAAGTCTGTATCATAAAGTTTTTGAAAGTCTGGATTTTGGCATTGCTGTTTATGATTGCAATCTGGAGAATTTCATTCTCGGTAATACCAAATCTCTCGAAATACTGGGATTAAAAAATGCATCACAACTGAATAGGGAGAATGTTTTCAGGTTTTTTTCAGAAAATGGATTTAATCCGAAAGAGTTTTTTGTTTCTGAAGACCAGGAGATAATCAGGGATTTTTCACTTTTTACGCATCGCAAAAACATCAGTGGTGCAATTGTACCTGTTATGGGAACAAGATGGTTAGCGGTTAGTTTTTATGATATTACCCCTATTGTACAATCTGACAGGAATGAGAAAGCCCTTGGCGCTCAGTTGAAAATTCTGTCTGAATCTGCAATTAAGCTGCTTTCAATTAAAGATGATGATATTTATAAGTTTATTGGAGAAACTGCTTATGCCCTGCAAAGCGATGCTATAATTATTGTATCTGCTTATAACGAAGTCGAGGGATTTTTAAAACCAAAAATTATCAAAGGAGTAAATTACTCCCTTGATATTATTATTAAATTGCTGGGAAAGCATCCAATCAACAAAAAGATGCCTCTCAGCAAAAACAGCAAGTTATATTCAGAAATTGCATCGTCAAATTTGAAGTTGATGGAAGGAGGTATCTCCGAACTATTCATGAATGCCATTTCTGAACCTGTAGCGGAAAAAATTGAGAAGGTTCTTGGAACAGGGAAATATTATGGTTGTGGTTTGTTTGCAGATAATAATCTTTACGGCACCATTACTTTACTTTTACCATCTGATAGTTTTGTCCATCCATATATTTTTGAAACATTTTCTCAACTGGCATCAAAAGCTATTCATGGCATAAAAATGAGCCAGAGACTTGAGGATAAAAAATCTGCTTTGTGGAATGCAGCTTCCATAGCAAAACTTGGTTATTGGCAATACGATGTTTGTAAACAAAACTTAATCATTGACAAGGGAATCTTAAAAGATTTCAACAAAACCGGAAGCGACGAAAAAATAGTAATCCCTATCGACCGCTTTTTGAACAGGTATGTGTCAGAGTCTGACAAACAATTAATTAATGAAGAACTTGGAAAGGCTGTAAAAAAAATAAAAGACATCCATTATACATTTGACCTGGAATGGGAATTTCAGCGAAAAAATAAAACATCTTTGCACTTGTATACCAGAGGGGTTGTGCAAGCAGATGGCCGCATCATGGGAATTGCACAAGATATAACCAAAATTAGAGAAGCTGAGAAAAGTCTGAGGGAAAGCGAAGTAAAGTTTAAAAATCTTATCCATCAGTCTCTTGACCCTATAGTAATAATACAAGATGATGGAAGGATAACAGAGTGGAATCATAGTTCCGAAGAAATCTCCGGAATATCCACTAAAAATGCCATTGGAAAATATATATGGGATATAGAAGCTGAAATTACCTTTAAACCTACTGGAAAAGAAGACTTTACTAAATACCCGAAGGATAAGTTTAAAGAAAACTTTTTTCGTTTTTTTGATACTGATGAAAGCAAAAAACCTGCAACAAAAGATATTTTCATAAAAACCAGGGAGGAGAAACTGAAATATCTTACTGTTACCAGTTTTGTGTTTAATGACAACAACCGCAAATACCTGTGCCGCATCTTTAAGGATACAACCCTCGAAAAAGAGAAACAGGAAAGAGAAAAACGGGAAGAAATCAGAACAAGGTCAAATAAAGCTAAGGAACTCTTTCTGGATAACATGAACCATGAAATGAGAACTCCTCTTAGTGGAATTATAGGCATGACCGATATTTTGATGCGTTCAGGGCTTACTCCAAAGCAAACAGAACTCTTAAAAGTAGTAAAAGAATCGTCCGATAATCTGCTTGAGCTAATCAGTAATATTCATGAGCTTTCTGCCATAGAAGCACATGGAATAGTTATTCAGAAAAAACCATTCAAGCCAGCTGATTTGCTTGAAAAAACAATTGGAATTTTCAGGGCAGCAGCTCTGCAAAAGCTTATTTCTCTGTACTCTGATATCAGTAATTTGAACCGCATCGAGCTTTTGGGCGATGAATTCAGGCTGCAACAAATACTGACTAATCTGATTGCTAATGCCATCAAATTTACATCATCAGGAGGAAATGTAACAATAACAGCCCATGCAACACCCCTTCCTGATAATTCCACTGATTTAAAAATCAGTATAAAAGACACGGGTATCGGTATTCCAAAAGAGAAAATTCCAATATTATTTGACAGATTTACCCAGGCCGACAGCTCCTATACCCGCGAGCATGAAGGTGCTGGTATAGGACTTGCCATCAGCAAAGAATTAGTTGAACTTATGGGAGGAACTATTGGTGTAAATACTGAATACATGAGAGTAACCGAATTTTGGATAAGGCTTACACTTTCCCAGGCATAACAATTAAATTTTTTCTCTCATTCTATTGTGGCATATTTTTTGATTTCGTCGCTTTAGTTTTTTACTTAATTATGCTATTACTGATTACATTTGCATACACCTTCAGAGAAATAAACATTAACCTTAAAATATGCTGATTATGAAAAAGATTTCACTAATCTTAATTCTGGCTACCGTTGTGGCCCTTGGCAGTTGCCAGAGAAGAACCGTTACCCGGATAGATACCGATAGAACTATTGATTTGAGTGGCCGCTGGAATGACTCCGATTCAAGAATGGTTGCCCAGGAAATGATAAATGATGTACTTAACAGGCCCTGGCT
>SKSE01000207.1 GCA_007118135.1 Bacteroidales bacterium
GTCTGACACCACGCACGCTAAATGCTGCTCGTTCAATACGATCTTTGCACATGCCACAATTTCCCAAAACTGTAAACTCAACTTCTTCAACATTTCGACCCTGAGCGGCTGCTTCGTTAATGGGTAAAAGAAATATTGTAAAAAATACAGTAAACACTAAAAATCTTAATTTTCTAAACATTTGCAATCTATTTTTTAATTTTTAATTAGTTATGATTAAAATTACAGGAATCATAATCACAACACATAAAGATAGTTACATTTTTTAATACATCCTAATAACGATGACAGCAATTCAATTGTTTAGTAATTTTTAAATTTTCATTCATTAATAATAAATTTTTCATACAGCAGTCAAGTAATTAATTTCAATTCAAATTTTATCTAAATTCGCAGCCTACATGAATACTACCGGGGATGAAAAAAAACATTTCAAGCTGGTTACCCATTCATTGGGTTTTGGCCATTTATGCCCTAATAACAGGCTTCGTTGCATTATTTTTTTCTTCCGCTACACATACTTTTTCAACGCATATCTTTGCCCGATTAGTCATTTTTTCCTGGCTGATAACCTGGACTTTTTACAAAGACCGAACTGGCCCAAAGACATGGCAATTCATCAATATGGCATTGCCCCTTTCAGTTCTGGGATTTTTCTATCATGAAACACAGTTTTTAAATCAGTTTCTTTTATCATTTCGCGATCCGTACCTTGTTGATCTGGAGTACAGCCTTTTTGGTTTTCAACCCAGCCTGGTTTTCAGTGAACGATTTTCATCATACTGGATGGTTGAGTTAATGAATCTGGCTTATTTTTCTTATTTCCTGATTACAGCAGGTTTTTGCCTGTATTTATTCTTTTACAATCAACGAAAATTAGAGAGATCTGTGTTTATTATTGTTGCATCATTCCTTTTATTTTACGTTTTTTTCCTGATCTTTCCTGCTGCCGGTCCGCAGTTTTTTTATGAAGATGGACATACATCATTACCTGAAGGTGGTTTTTTTCAGTCGGCAGTAAATTTAATTCAGTTATTGGGTGATGGACCAACTGCGGCATTTCCCAGCAGTCATGTTGCCATTGCACTTATTGTCATGCATTTATCTTACATGCATGCCCGCCCTGTTTTTTATGTAATATTGCCAATAAGTATATTACTTTGCTTTTCAACCGTTTATATAAAAGCACATTACGTTGTTGATGTTCTGGCAGCCTTTGTTGCAGCGCCTGTTGTTTTCAAAACTTCAATAATTTTATGGGAAATCCTGAAAAAAAATGGAGTTAAAACACATTCAGAGTCCGGAGTTTCAATCAGGGAAGTTAAAAGCTATGATGATCTGAGCGATTTTATCATGTTACCGCTCAGACTTCATAAGGATCATGACAGTTGGACCCCTCCCCTTTTGCTGGATGAATGGAAGCTTTTCGATCCAGAGAAAAATCCTGCTTTTGGGCATTGCTCAACCATACGCTTGCTGGCACTAAAAAATGATGAAGTGGTGGGGCGGGTTGCGGGTATTATTCATCATGAGTACAACAAACAACAGAACGAGAACTATGCACGATTTGCATTTATGGAAGTCCCCGATAGTTTTGAAGTTTTTTCCAGCCTGATGCAGAGTGTTGAAACCTGGGCACGTACCAATGGATGTAACGGTTTGGTTGGGCCCTTTGGTTTTTCCGATAAAGATCCCCAGGGGTTTGTAATTGAAGGGTTTGAACAACCGGCCATTATGTTTACAAATGGAAACTTTCCTTACCTGCCTGAAATGACAGAGAGATATGGTTTTCAGCAATTTAAAAGACTTTTCCAGTACAAGCTTCCTGTTAATGAACAGATAATTAATCAGTTAACTCCATTTGCTGAGCGTGCCCTGCGAAATGGAAAATTTGTTGCAAAAGAATTTACCCGTACAAAGGATATCAAACCCTATGTAAATACAGTATTTGAACTTATCAATGAAACCTACTCAAACATTTACGGGTTTTCAGAGGTAACCAAACAGGAAGCCGATGATTTTGCCAACAGGTTTCTTCCTTTGCTTGATCCGCGACTTATTAAGATGGTTTTCGACGAATCGGGAAAACTCGCAGCATTCGTGGTAGCAATGCCAAATCTGGCTCAGGGACTGAAAAAATCCGGTGGTAAAATCCTTCCATTCGGATGGTTTCATCTTTTGATGGCTTCCAAAAGATCAAAAGAATTAGTTCTGCTATTGGGTGCAATTCGCGAAGATATGCGTAACCGGGGTGCCGATGCCATTCTTGGAGAGTATCTTATAAAATCAGCACTAAAACTGGGATTTACAAATATGGACAGCCATCTGATTCTGGAAGATAATATTAAAATGCGCCGCGAAATCGAACGGTTGAAAGATTTCTCTCTTTACAAGCGTTACTCAATCTATTATAAACCTTTATAGATTATTCACTTCACACCTACCCTTTTTTAATCATTTAACCACACGATTTATTCTCATTTAACCTGAATTAACTTTCAGGAACTGAAACAATACCTTATACAAGTTGTTTAGCACCTGTGTAAAACAAGAATTTTAAGCTATATCATCTGAAAAGTGTTTCAAAAAACCATCATATTCTTCATATTCTTATCATTGACCTTGTACAGTTTCTCTGAGCAAAGGTATACTTTGAGAGGTTCTGTTCGTGATGCATCAAGTGGCGAGTACCTTACGGGAGTAAATATTTTTATTCCGGAAATTGATGGTGGTGCTGTAACCGATATTGATGGCAGGTACAGCATACGACTCAGTGAGGGAGAATATACATTGATTTTTTCATTTATCGGCTATGAACGGTTTGAGCGAAAAATCCTGATGGATACCGATAAAAGACTTGATGTATTTTTACGAAATGGCGGACTGCGTTTGTCAGAAGTAGTAGTTTCTGCCGAAAGATCGGGCCGTAATGTGGAACGTGCAGAAATGAGCACGGTATCTCTTAGCATGGAAACCATAAGAAACATCCCAGCATTTCTTGGTGAGGTTGATGTGCTGCGAACCATTCAACTCCTGCCCGGTGTTCAATCGGCAGGTGATGGAAATACCGGTTTCTTCGTGCGTGGGGGTAATGCCGACCAAAATCTAATTTTACTTGATGATGCAGTGGTTTTTAATGCTTCTCACCTTTTCAACTTCTTTTCTGTTTTTAATCCAGACGCCGTTAAGGATATTCAGCTTTTTAAAGGTGGGATCATGCCCGAATATGGCGGGAGACTTTCTTCGGTGCTTGATGTACGTATGAAACAAGGTGATATGAATAAGTATAAAATGAGTGGTGGTGTTGGGCTTATTTCCAGCAGGCTTACTTTAGAAGGCCCCATTCAGCGTGGCAGAAGCGCATTTCTGCTTTCAGGGCGCAGAACCTATGCTGATCTTTTTCTGAAGCTTTCTTCCGATGAAGTTCAACGCCAATCTCAGCTTTACTTTTACGACTTCAACGGAAAAATGAATTATGTGCTCAACGATCAGAACAGATTATTTTTCTCAGGTTACTATGGAAAAGATGTAACTCTCTTCAGCGAACTCTTCAGTTTTGATTGGGGTAATGCCACCAGCAGTATGCGTTGGAACAGGATTTTCAATGATCGTATGTACAGCGATTTTTCTATACTTTACAGTAATTACCAGTTTAATATAGCAGGTGATGTGGGACCCGCCAGCTTCAGATGGCAATCAGAACTTCACAATATCAATCTGAAGGCCGACTTTAATTATATTTTCAACGATAACAATACCTTTACTTTCGGGCTTCAAAGTATTTATCATAACCTCGACCCGGGAAACATCGTTGCCAGAATTGAAGGGGCAGCAGGTGCAGAATTTGATCTTACAGCCACTAATGCACTTGAACATGGTATTTATTTCAATAATGAGCAAAGCTTGTTCAATGATCGTTTGCTCCTGGTTTACGGTTTAAGAAATTCAGTATTTCAACTCATTGGACCCGGAACACAGTATATATTTGATAAAACCAATCCTCTTCAGTGGCAAGTAACAGATAGCCTTCAACTGGAAAGAGGAAAATTTTATGATGAATTTATCAACTGGGAGCCCAGGATTAGTTTCAGGTACAAGATTAACGATCGTAGTTCATTCAAAGGAAGCTTTAACCGGATGGTACAGTATATCCAGCAGGCACAAAGTGCACAATCTGTTGCACCTTATGATGTTTGGTACTCAGCAAGTAATAATATACCACCGCAAATTGCCGACCAGTTGGCAGTGGGGTATTTTCGTAATTTTCTGGAAGACAGAATAGAAACTTCGGTTGAAGTTTATTATAAAGACATGCAAAATGTTTCTGATGTGGTTGATAATGGCGACATATTAGGCAATGAACTGCTTGAAGGTCAACTAAGGATTGGGCATGGATGGGCTTATGGAGCAGAGTTTCTTGTACAGAAACAAACCGGCAGATTAAACGGTTTTCTGGGTTATACCTGGGCTGTAGCTAAAAGGCAGATTGATGACATCAATGAAGGTAAAGCCTATTTTGCCCCCAACGACCGCCGGCACGACCTGAGTATGTCGGGTAGTTACGACATTAATAAAACCTGGAACGTGGGAATGAGCTTCATTTACGCCACCGGAACTGCCATTACATTACCTGTTGGAAAAATGTTTTACCAGGGAGCTTTTGCCCCTATTTATTCCGATCGTAATTCAGGCAGACTTCCTGACTATCACAGACTAGACCTGTCGGTTACCTTTACTCCCAACCTGCGGGATCGTGATCGTCGCCGCTTTGAGAGTAGTTGGAATTTCTCGCTCTTCAATGTTTACGGAAGAGTAAATCCCATTTCTGTTTCCTTTGCTGAAAATTCTGACAGGCCGGGTGTTCCCAATTCATCATTTTTCTACATCCCGGGTCCTATACCTGCCATTACGTGGAATTTTAATTTTTAGATTGTAATTATGCATGCATTCAAAAAAAGATATAACCTGATAATTATTGCTCTGATATTACTTGCCGGTGTAACTGCCTGTGAAAAGGATGTAATTCTTGATCTCGCTGATATTGAAGGTAAATATGTTATTGTGGAAGCCAATCTGATTAATGATGGTTCCAGACAATGGATAAGGCTTACACGCTCTTCGTCCTACTACGATGTAACAACAGGTGATGCAGTGCAGAATGCATCAGTAATCGTTCGGGGCAACAATCAAAGCTGGGTGTTTTCAGAGCTTCTCCCCGACAGTTTGCCGGGTTATTATTTCAACTCTGAAATCAGTTTTGCACTCGTCGAAGCAACTTATGAACTTATTATTGAAACTGCTGATGAAGAAACTTTTGTTGCACAAAGCGAATTCATACCATTGCCTGTTCTTGACTCAGTAACTGTAAAAATAAATCCTTTTTCCGAATTTAATTTTTTCGACACTACTGTGTATGATGTAATTGCACATTTTGCTCATCTCCCCGAAATAGAAGAATATTACCTGTTTAATCTTTACATCAATAATAAAATAAGAACTCCAAGACCTTCTGATAAAGCGCCAGTGAGTGATGAAAATCTTGATCCCTACACATCTTTTGCGGTTTTAAGTGTAAATGAAGATGACATAGCCCCGGGCGATACTCTTACACTTGAAATGCGCAGTATTTCAAAAGAAAAATTTGATTTTTACAATGTTTTCTTCTTCCAGACCGACCTGTCGGGAAACCCTTTCGCAGGAGCACCACCGGCCAACATACCCACCAACCTGAGTGAAGGTGCACGTGGATTTTTTCAGATTTCGGCGGTTAACAGGAAAACTATAATTTTTCAGCCTCCACTGCAATAAACCCGATTGCAGCAGTTATCCAGGTTCTTTTTCTATGCTTCAGACCAGCTAAATAAATAACCGAACATTGATATATTTGTAAAAAACTATTGCTATGGAAAACTTTGTAATGTTCAATCCGGTAAAACTCCATTTTGGGAAGGGAGTAACAGATAAAATCGGTAATATAACATCTGAATACGGTAAAAAAGTTTTGCTTGTAACCGGCCAGGGATCTGCCAAAGCAAGCGGCGCCTGGGATCAGGTTATGGCCCGGTTGAAAGAAGCGGAACTTGATGTTACAGAATTCAGCGGTATTAAATCCAACCCCATTATTGAAGATGTTGATAAGGCCGCTGCCAAAGCAAGAGAAATCAATGCCGATGTAATTGTAGCACTTGGGGGTGGCAGTGTTATTGATAGTGCAAAGATCATTTCTTTGGCCGCTAAATATGATGGCCCGGCCTGGGATATCGTGGTGGATAAACACAAACCCACTGAAGCAATTCCATTGATTGCTGTACTTACACTTGCAGCTACAGGTACAGAAATGAATCCTGCTGCCGTTGTGCAAAACAATTGCCTTCAGGCAAAGAAAGGATATGGGAACAAATTAATTTATCCTAAACACAGTTTTCTTGATCCGTCATTTACGCTTACTGTATCGCGCGATTATACAGCATACGGAATTGTTGATTTAATTGCCCATTCGTTGGAAGCATGGTTTGGGCATGGAGAGGCATCACTTACCGACAGGTTTACTGCTGCTGTTATACGCGAAGCAATGAAACACGGCCCTGAGCTCCTGAGCGATTTAAATAATTATGATTTACGCGCCAGGATAATGTTTGCTGCAACGTGTGCACTTAATGGAATGACTGTTTATGGGAAAAAGCATCAGGATTGGGGAGTACATACCATAGGCCATTGCTTATCGGTACTTTATGATGTACCCCACGGTGCATCACTTTCCATTGCCTACCCCGCCTGGCTGAAACTACAAAAAGAAAGAATCCCCAAACGTATACAGGAATTAGGAAATGTACTTTTTGAAACCAATTCGGTAGATGATACTATCCATAAAACCGAATATCTTTTTAAAGGCCTTGGAAGTCCTGTTTCACTTAAAGAAGCCGGAATTGATATATCAGATGAGCCTGCTAAGGAAAAACTAAAAAAGGTTATGATGAAAAACAAAGTAAGTGGTTTGGTGCATAAGCTGGATGAAAAGGATTATGATAAATTACTGGAGTTGATGGAGTAAACACTTATCAGAATTTGACACCAATCATTCCAGGATTATATATAGTCGGAGCGCGAACTGGGAGTCGCACCCCGACATGTACCTGACTTTAGTGGTTATTTGTTTTATAACCCGGCAAAATCAATCAAAAAAATCAAAGAAAAACACTGCTGCAGCCCAGGCTTTGGGTACACCTCTGGCAGAACCCACCCGATTGCTAATACGGTCGCGAACCGTTCCATCATCATCAATGCGCCCAATGGAATTACCAATCCGATCGCGAACTACGCCATTATCATCAATACGACCTATGGAGTTACCAATTCGATCGCGGATGGTACCATTTGAATCAATACGACCTATAGAATTGCCAATACGGTCACGGATGGTTCCGTTGCTGTCGATACGGCCAATGGTGTTTCCAATGCGATCGCGCACCCTTCCATCAGAAGAAATGCTGCCGGTTCTGTTACCGATTCGGTCACGAAGGTCCTGGGCTGAAGCGGGAGAATAATTGATTGCGGTGAGAAACAGCAGGAAAATTAGTGTAAAGTAAGTTGATTTCATAATACAAATTTTTGAGACTATGAGTCGGGGCGCGAACTTAAAGTCGCACCCCGACGAACTAAATAAGGGATATTTTCATTATAAGTGCTTTTATGTTTTAAGTCGGGGCGCGGGCTTTAAGCCGCACCCCGATCATTCAAACTATGGTGGGAGCAATTTGTAGCGTCCCAAAGTTATTTTATTCCAGCCGTAGTTGTTTATCTGACGGATAACGAACAGAATACCTGAAAGTCCTTTTTTGCGTTTCAGATGGTCCAAGGTTCATTCTCCAGTTGAGCTTACCGGAACTTTCTTCAAATTGTGCACCGGCTCTTTCTTCCAGGGTTACCTGGATATCCGCATGCGTAGAAACGGGTATCTGATCCTGTATAGTTATGGAAATACTGCGGTTGCGGTTGTTTCTAACTACCAGTTCCCAGGCAACTGTTTCTGTAGTTCTGCGCCCCAGAATACCTTTTCTTGAAAACTCGGCAAGACGGTCTCTTTCCAGTACCACACCCCTGTCGTTACCCAGAGAAATTTCAAGGGTATCGGCCGTGGTTTCAGGGTTCAGAAATGATTTACCCACATAGGCACCCTCAAAGAAAATACTTGCATCGCCAGGCAATCTGACATATCCTTCCCAATCTGTAATTTTAGCCAATAGAAATGCTTCTCTGCTGAGTTTGGGTATTGCAAAGTAATTGTAACTTGCAGGAAGCTCATTTTTCTGAACTTCCACTATCTGAGGCTTTTGACCTGAAACCAGCGTAAAGGGAATATTGATGCTATATTCGGTGGTGGTGCGGGTTTCCTGAATCATTGTAGTTTCAGAAACTGAACGTGCCATCAAAGGGCTGGGTGCTGCTTCAAATTCCATTACAACACCATTATCAACAACAATTTCGTGCAATCTCATATCCCTGGGTGCAGGTGCAAAAGGAGTTATGAAACGCAAAAACCATGTTCCAAGTGCAGGAACCTGGAAGTTGGCACGTGGATCTCCGGTTGAAAGGGTTAAAGGAACATTGTTCCAGTCTTCACCGGTGGATTGCCTTACCGAAGCTTTCATTACAAGCTCAACAGGTTCATTGATATCATTTGCACGCAAATCGTAAATAGCATTCCATCCTGCCTGCCATGTTATAAAGGAAAACTCAAAAGTACCACGAGTAGCTCTTTCGGCAAGGGTTGTAATAACAATTTCGCCCACCTGCCTGTTTTGTTGTGCACCGGTTTGGTTCATCTGATTCCGCAAGCGGTTATGCCGCTCCTGAAGCTTTTGTGTTTTTGCACGGGTATCCAGTTGCAGTTTTTTTACTTCAGCCAGGCGATTACGAAAAAAATCGGCCATAGCCCTTAAATCTGCTACCTTTACTCCGGTATCCGAACCTCCAATGCTTTTATTGGCAAGCAACAAAGATTCTTCTTCCTCATAAACTTTGAGTAAGCTTTGTTGAATTTCTACCTGGTTTTTGTAATACTCCAGACTATCACGCAGCAATCGCATAGTGCGGGTCAATTGGGGCGATTCCAGGTAATTGATTCTGTGGTTTACGGATAAAACAGTAAAATTTCCCTGACCCCGCATCTGAATGCTTTGGGGATCGATATCAACCGGTAAACCAGATATCACAATTTCATGGGTTCCTGCAGGAACTTGTGCTTCTGCCTTACGGCTGATTTCTGCACCATGGGTATAAACTTTAACTCCGGTAATTTCAGACTCAGCCGATGTAGCCCAAAGGACCTGACTAAGCAGGATCAGTGCGTAAAATAATGAAATATTTTTTTTCATATAAGATGTTTTTATGGTTTTGGAAAAGCAGAAAAAAAGCAGAGACGCTAACCGGTGCGTCTCTGCAAATGTAATGAATTAGTACTATCAGAAGTTGTGGGCAATATATGAATTAAGTCTGGTGATACTGCTGTTGAAACTAAAGGCTCTGTTAACCATGAAGTAGTTTTGTTTATCAACGGTGTATGCATAAGCAAACTGTGCAAGTTTCAGCCTGTTGGATTCGAAAGAAAGCAGACCCATCAATTCATAAACCTGTGCTGATGTAACGTTGCTTGATGCTATGGCTTGTTCTGTTATTTTCAGTCTTGAACTATCGAAACTGGTGGATGCTATGGTGTTTTTTAGCATTGAAAAAGCCTGATGATTCATAACAGGATGCATATAACCATATCCTTGTCCGTATCCATAAGAGGGGGTTTGGTAAACCGGCTGGTAATGGGGCCGTCCCTGATGATGCAGTGCCCGGGTTTCCTGTACTCTGAATCTGCCCCGGTTATCAATCATTGCAAATATGCGCAATCTGCCTTTTATATTTATGTGACCAGAGAAAACTACTACCGGCTGATGATAAGATTGTCCGTAACCATTGTAGTAAACATTATATCTTACAACCTGCATAAAATGACGACCAGGTTTCAAACCGCCGATCATGAAGTGGTTACGCATTGGGCTGTATTCCCGGTTGTCAATCATCACGGTAAAAAATGCATTATCATGTAAACGCAGATGTAGTTCAGATGCTGCCGGATGACCAAATGCCGAAGCAGTGGGCACAGACAGCATAAAAAACATCATTGTCATTATAATTGAAAAAGAGAAGAAATTCATTGATTTTAATGAGCGGTGCTCAGAAAATGATTCTCTAAAACCTCCTGATAATTTTGCTGCCTTTTTCATGATTAGGTCCTCCGAAAATTGGTGAATAATTCTTTTTAATTAGCCAATACCAATTCACGTGCCAAAGCCATCGAAGCACTCCTGATCAGGATAAACAAAAAAAAAGTTGCGGATTAATATCTTGTATTTCTGGGCCTTACAGGTTGTTCCAGAATCCAGGTAATAAAAGAGAGTATGATACTGAAAAGCAATGCAATCCAAAAATTCCTTACATCAAAACCATTGACAAAGTAGGCAGCAAGTTGAATAATAAAGGCATTGATTACTAGTAAAAACAGCCCCAATGTTAGCACAGTAACAGGGATGGTAAGCACTACAAGGATTGGTTTAAGCAGGGCATTTAGTATACCCAGAACAAATGCTACTATTATAGCGGTTAGAAAATCTGCTACTGCTACACCAGGCAAAAGATAAGAACCAATAACAACAGCAAAAGTTGTTACAATCATTTTCAGCAAAAAAGTCATATCTCAGTTTTTTGGATTTCTATTTTCAGAATATTTCGCGGTTATAAAATTAAGAAAATAATGCGAAACCTAATGAGTACCTAAAAACGGCTATTTTGATTCTCTTTTCAATGCAACATCTTTGTAAAACTGGTTGGGCCAATGTTGTTAATAACTATTGAGTATATCACAATAAAAAATCATATATTTACCTTTGGCAATGTATTGCTGATTTATTGAAGTACCAATACCCAGCTGGAGTTTGATTTACTTAACAAATTTGTATTCTGATTTTTTTGGCACGCGCTGAACCGGACCCTTTTACTATAAATTATAACTGTACAGATGGAAAAATATCAAATGACCAAAAGAGGGAAACTGGTTTTCGACCGGAAGATTGGTGGTGGATATTTCAGGGACTGCTTTTCAGTTAAAGGCCATGCAGATATTTGCATCAAAGTTATTAATCCCAGGCCCGGATTAATCAGAAAGCTACAGTTGAAATACTTCCGAAAAAAGATAAACCTGGAAGAATACAAAACCTATACAAGATTACCTGATGAAATTAAAAGGTTTTTCAATCCTGTACATGAAGCCAATGAGATTTTTGTCGTAACCTCCATGCCACGTGACTATGATGGCTCCCCATCTCTCTCACTTAAAAAGCATAATGGTGCTGCAAATAAAAAGTTCTGGGAAGAGGCGGAATTTCTGTTTCATTTCCTGGTTAAAAATAAAATCTGGTTTTTCGATATTTTCAACGGAAATAACATGTTTGTATTAAAAGAAAGTAATGATGAATGGGTACCCCTGATCATTGACTACAAACAAATGGGCTGGAAAGCTTTCCCCTTTCAGGTTCATTTGCTTTTTACTTCACAGAAGAGAAAAAAACTTAAGCGTCAGTATGAGAGACTGGTAAATAAGTACAAAAAATAATCACTGCCGCATGTTTACTGTTTTATAGCTTACAAAAAAATACTGTCAATCCTCTTTATATTCAGCAGTTTCTTTTAATGATATTCCAAAGGCAAGGAAAAAGAAAAGAAAGAAGTTGAGCGATATTTGTGAGTCAAGCGGACTGTTTCCCAACATGGAAATAAAAATGATAATGAGAAAAATATTGAAAGGGAAAAAACGAACAGCACCGGATGATTTAATAAACATGAAAATAATTCCAAATATAATGACAAAGCCAACAATTCCCATCTTTACCAAAACATGCAGAAATTGATTATGGGGATGACGCAATCGATGCTCTTCAATAGTTGAATTCATTTTTTCCAATCCAAAATCAATTGCATGAAGTACATCACCGGTTCCCCATCCTAATATGGGATATTGAATGAAAGCCACCCAGGTTGCCTTCCAGATTTCAATTCTTTTTGTAAATGAATGCCCATAAGGATTGCTTGTTCTATGATATTCCTGAAATTCCCAAAGGGTTTGATGTAATCTGACCATTAGCAAAGGCCAATCTAAATGTAAGTAATTTACAACACCCCTTTCAATAGCTCGTATTTCATCCTCATCCAGACTACTTAAACCTTCCTTATCTTTTCTGAGACCCCTGGAAGAAAGATACCTGTAAGTTGTGTATCTGATTTCATTGCCTGCTTCATCCAGGCTGTCAAAATCAATATTGCTACGGGTATTCCATGCCTTTCGTAACTCATCATCCGAAATGAAAATGTATACCAAGTGGCCATTTTCTCTCATATCATCCTGGAAATTATGAAGATAAGAATTACCTTCGGATGTTAACTCATGTAAAGAAGCCGGGTCGGGATCAATTGGAAGACTTAATGGTTTAGAGACCTGGGAAATAACATAAAATGTAACCAATGCGCCTGTAAGTAAAACAAAACCTGCCAGAGCTACCCTTGAAAAAACAGGTTTTCGCAAAACGAAACGCAATAAAACGAATAAACCAACACCCAATAAACTCAAAAGGCCTGTGAGACTGCTCAAAATAAAAAGAAAAATGAATAGCCAAACCGAAACCAGGATAGATGCATAGAACCCTGTTCGACTGACATTTAACTGTTTTATTACCCAGGGAAACAAAAAAATGGTCAAAACAATCATCATGCTAAGGTGAACATGTAGAACAAATGGCGATAATTCTCTTGTATCAGTAAAATTGCCGGAAACATAAATAGTAAATCCTATTAGGGTAGCAAACAGCACAGAAAGCGAAAAGAGAATAAAAAGAGAATAAATTCTTTGCACAGGTATCATGCGACTTGATGATACCACAAAAATCAATGACAGGAAGGGCAGTTTATCTTTTATTACCTGGCTCACTCCATAGGCCAGATCATTTGTCCAGAGTAAACCTATTATATATACAAAAAACAGCGAAACAAGATAAACAGCCGGTTTGTTTGCTGAAAATCTTTGCAATTTCTCTTTAAAGTCTCTTCCGGCAAGCCAATTCGCTGCTAAAAGACCATGAGTTATACTCACCACTGCCCTGGATGTGGGAAGGCTAATGACCAGGATACATAGAATTAAAAACATGGTAAAATCCCATATTCTTTCATCCTGTCTTAATTTAAAACTATTGATGAGTATTTTAACCATCCGGCAATGATAAAATTTCAGATTATTTTCTTTGAACAAACGTCTGCTTTTCAGACCTCT
Source organism: Bacteroidales bacterium (assembly GCA_007118135.1). GTDB lineage: Bacteria > Bacteroidota > Bacteroidia > Bacteroidales > UBA7960 > SKVR01. The sequence goes on from SKSE01000207.1 coordinate 13,367, forward strand.
GCTAACTTCATTTCTTTATCCTGTTAATGTTTTAAGGGTTTGAGTTTAAATTATTATCCAACCAATCAAATATTATCTTCTGTTGCTCTTTATTGCACAATTCCATACTCTGAATACAAAGAAATCTTATTTCATTGTTTTGCCTGCAATAACTGAACTTTCTTTCAAGATATTTTTCTGAACGATTAAAGGGTTGTAAATAAGCTAAATCCGGCGGCATAATATTCGTGTTTCCATGCAATAGCTCATAATGATATAACAATGAGATAAAATTAAACTGATGATGATTTTTAAATCTGTGTTTCAAATTTTTTTCAAGTATGTTTTTATGTTTGTTAAAAAAAATCTCAGCTGTTTCTCTGTTCAAGGGATGTGGGGTATGGTCCATGTAAAAATATTTCCATTTCATACCCATATAATATGCAGCTTTCCACTGTACCAGGTGAAAAGAAGATCTGGACTTAAAATTCTTATTCCCCAGCAAATAACTATGCAATGCTTTTTGAAGTTTTTTCCATAACAATCTAAAATATTGGTCATAGCACCAGGAGCCTCGCAATACGGGACTATTATCAACAAAAAAATCTTGTTTTCGTGTTTCACGAATCAGAAAAAGATCGTCATTTAGATAGATAAAATTATCCGAAAGACCGTCTATTCGCCAGATCAAACTTTCAATTGCCCTGCTGCTAAAGATTGGCAAATTTTTTTCGTATCCCCTGAAAATCTCTTTATGGTCCACAACTTTAACTGAATCCACCCTTTCGGGAAAGTACTTTTTCACCTCATTATGCACTCCGGGGTCCTGGTCATCAGTTACAATATATATGTTCCTTAGAAAGGGTGCATAAGTCAATACAGATAATACACAGTATTTTATCTCATTTACCGATGCAAATCTTGTGGGGTGAGCGCCTGGAATACTACTTCGTTTTTCGTTTTTCAGGAAAGGAGCCATCTTCTGCTGATGAAGTGGGTCATCTCCATCAACCCAGCAAATTACTGCATCTATCGGGTCATTATCTTTCAGGGTGTCGGTATCTTTCATCTTGGTTAGCAAAGCAGGTAACCCGTGGTTCTGTTAAATACACATTAAACTTTACGGCAGCCGGTCGACAAAAATACACAATAATTGTGGCTTTTTTTTTGCATTTTTGCGCTTGAAAAAAGCGAGAAAGATTATCCATGGATGTAATGAATCATTTATCAATTAATAATTAACTGTTTTATGGCCCACCCCAAACCCAAAAAGATAGCTGCTATTTCCATGGTGCGCAACGATAATTTTTTTGTTCACAAATGGATAGATTATTATGGAGAAAATCTGGGTTATAAAAATCTGTATCTGATTATTGATGGTTATGATCAGCCCCTTCCTGAAAAACACAAACACATCAATATCATCCGGAAGGAACACATTCCTATGAAAAGATCCAGGGGAGACAGATACAGAGCAAGACTTGTATCAGGCATTGCAAAAGGCTTATTTGATGATTTTGATATTGTAATTGCACATGATATTGATGAGTATCTTGTAGTTGATCCTGATTGCGGGCAAAGTCTTGCCGGATATTTACAAAAACCCATTTCCACTTCTTCTTTATCGGCACTGGGTCTTGATGTGGGACAACACACCGAAAAAGAAGGACCTATTGACCTATCCAAACCATTTCTTCAACAGAGAAGCTTTGCACATGTCTCGGCCAGGTATACAAAAGCAATAGTTGCAACCCGGCCAATAACTTGGGGTTCAGGTTATCACAGAGTGAAAGGCAAGAACTTTACTATTGACCCAACCCTTTATCTGTTTCATTTCGGAATGGTTGATATAAATATGTGTAAGCAAAAAATTGAAAAATCCGAATTAAATAAGAGTGGTTGGTCAGGTCATTTTAACAGACGGTTTCAGCTTTTCAGTTTGATTGAAAAACAAAAAGCAATCCCGGGAGATGAATTCTTTGCCAAAGCAAGAAAACGACAAAGCCTTTACCGACCATTTTTTGCACTTAACAAACCCGGAATGTTAAGAGAAAAACCCATTATCCAAATACCTGAAAGATTTAAAAATATTATTTAAGCAATTTTAATACGGTGTAACCCTTAATTACGGCAAAACAAAACTTCTTATCTTTGTACCGCTAAATTTAAAAAACAAATATAAATCGCTAATCTACAACAGCTTATCTTCTAATGAGAAAAATCCAGATGGTTGACCTGAAAAGTCAGTATGAGAAAATTCAACAGGAAATTGACAATGCTGTAATTGATGTAATCAGGTCAACACAATACATTAACGGAAGCGAGGTTAAAAACTTCCAACAGGACCTTGAAAAATACCTTGACGTAAAACACGTAATTCCCTGTGCCAACGGTACCGATGCTCTCCAGGTTGCTATGATGGCACTTGATCTTAAACCCGGCGATGAGGTAATTACCACATCTTTTACTTTTGTAGCTACTGTAGAAGTAATTGCGCTGCTGGGGCTAACCCCTGTGCTGGTGGATGTTTTGCCAGATACCTTTAATATTGATCCCGAAAGTGTAAAAAGAGCCATAACTCCAAAAACCAAGGCTATTGTTCCTGTTCATCTTTTTGGACAATGTGTGGATATGGAGCCTCTCATGGAAATGGCGCAGGAGCATAATCTGTATATTATAGAGGATAATGCCCAGGCAATAGGTGCGGATTATATTTTCAAAGATGGCACCCGTAAAAAAGCAGGAACCATTGGTACCATTGGCTGTACATCTTTTTTCCCATCAAAGAACCTGGGCTGTTATGGCGACGGAGGTGCTATTTTTACCAACGATGATGCACTTGCCCAAAGACTGAGAGTTATTGTAAACCACGGCATGGAAGTCAGATATTACCATGATTCAGTAGGCGTAAACTCCCGACTCGACAGCATTCAGGCCGCCATTTTAAGAATTAAGCTCAGAAAACTTGATGAATACGCTGCCGCACGCAGAAAAGCTGCCTGTTTTTACGACAGGGCATTTGCCAATCATCCAGGAATTAAAACACCGGTTCGAAGTAAATTCTCAACCCACGTTTTCCATCAATATACATTGGTAATAGATGATCTTGATCAGTTTGCACTGCAAAAATTTATGGGGGAAAGGGAAATACCAGCCATGATTTATTATCCTGTGCCGATGCATATGCAAAAAGCGTATATTGACCCAAGGTATAATGAAGGTGATTTCCCGGTAACGGAAATGCTCAGCAAGTCAGTTATTTCGCTGCCAATGCACACCGAACTGGATGAAGAACAACTTCAATTTATTACAAGCAGCGTATTGGAGTACCTTGGATAATGAGCTTATATATATTTTTTATCCGGTATTGGCCTAAAAACTTAAAAACATGAAGCATAAAGAATATTTCAGTCATGAAACCGCAGTGATAGATGACGGTTGCTCCATCGGTAAAGGCACAAAAATATGGCACTTTACCCATATAATGCCTTCGTGTAAAATTGGTGAGAACTGTAATCTGGGACAAAATGTTGTTGTATCTCCTGATGTTGTGCTCGGTAACAATGTAAAGGTGCAGAACAATGTTTCCATTTACACAGGTGTGATTTGTGAAGATGATGTATTCCTGGGTCCATCAATGGTATTTACCAACATTGTTAATCCTCGCAGCGCTGTTGTAAGAAAAGACCAGTATGTAAAAACACTGGTAAAAAAAGGTGCTACCATTGGTGCCAATGCCACCATAGTTTGCGGTATCGAGATAGGCGAGTTTGCATTTATCGGTGCAGGTGCTGTTGTAATACGCGATGTACCCGCATACGCTCTTGTGGTGGGTAATCCGGCCAAACATATTGGTTGGATGAGCGAGTTTGGCCATCGCCTTGATTTTGACAAGAACAATGAAGCTATTTGCCCTGAAAGCAAGAAAAAATATATTCTTAAGGACGGCAGTGTGAAGAAAGTGGGTTGATGGGTTATGGTATAGAAAATTCGAATATCGAATATCGAAATTCGAAAAGGTAAGATAAAGCTGGAAAATCACATCGGACTTGGGATTTAGTTTTGGTTAAATGTTTCGTGCTTCGGATTTCGTGCTTCGGATTTCGTGCTTCGGATTTCGTGCTTCGGATTTTTAAAAAAGAAAAGATTATTTAAGAAAAATATAAATCAAGATATTGTCTATTAAAAAAAACAACAATGAATATCTACGAAAGATTATTAAACAAAGATGCCAAACTTTCTGTAATTGGCCTGGGATATGTTGGATTACCCATTGCACTTGAGTTTGCCAGAAATATCAGTGTAATAGGTTTTGATATAAAGGCCGACAGGGTAGAAAAAATGCGCAACAGAATCGACCCCAGCGAAGAGCTCGAACCCGAAGCTTTTGACAATTGCGATATATTATTTACTTCTGACCCCGATGATCTGAAAAAAGCAAATTTTCATATAATTGGTGTTCCTACACCCATCGATAAACATAACCTCCCCGACCTGAGCCCGGTTTTATCGGCATCGCATGCTGTAGGCAAAGCTCTGAAAAAAGGAGACTATGTTGTTTACGAATCAACGGTTTATCCCGGATGTACCGAAGAAGACTGCATCCCTATTCTGGAAATGGAGAGTGGGCTTAAATGTGGTGACGATTTTAAAGTGGGTTTCTCGCCTGAGAGGATTAACCCCGGTGATAAGGAACATACTATCACCACCATAACCAAGGTAGTTTCAGGTTGCGACGAGATTTCCCTGGATAATATTGCCAAAACTTATGAGCTGATTGTAACAGCCGGAGTGCACCGTGCACCTTCCATAAAAGTGGCAGAGGCAGCCAAAATCATCGAAAATACACAGCGCGATGTGAATATTGCTTTGATGAACGAGCTTTCCATCATTTTTAACAGAATGGGAATCAATACATACGATGTACTTGAAGCAGCAGGAACAAAATGGAATTTTCTGCGGTTCTATCCCGGTCTGGTAGGCGGCCATTGCATTGGTGTTGACCCCTATTATCTGGTCTTTAAAGCTAAAGAATACCGTTATCACCCGCAAATTATCAATAGTGGACGATTTGTTAATGACTCTATGGGGTTTTATGCAGCTAAACAGCTGGTGAAAAAACTTATAGCTGCCGGGAAGAACATTCAACAATCAAAGGTTCTTATTATGGGTGTTACATTTAAGGAAAATGTTAATGATATCAGAAATTCAAAGGTTGCAGATGTTGTTTGTGAGCTTAAAAGCTATGGTGTAAATGTTGATGTTATTGACCCCCATGCCAATTCAGAAGAACTTAACCATGAATATGGCTTTTCCTTATGCGATAAACCTTCTGATAATTATGATGCGATTATCGTTGCCGTTAATCATAAGAGATATATGCAA
>SKSE01000124.1 GCA_007118135.1 Bacteroidales bacterium
AAGATCCATCTGCAAATGAAGAATGGAGACAATTCAGATACGACTCCATCACCAATCTTGTTAACAATCTGCTTATTCCCGAAGCAAAAAAAACCGGAATGCAGGCTACTGCAGCCGTTTTCCCCAACTGGGAAAGTGTAAGACAGCAGTGGAGTCAATGGGATATGGATGCATTTTTCCCCATGCTATATCATAATTTCTACAATGCCGGCCTTCCCTGGATTGCAGATCAGATAAAAACCCTGAGTAAACTGCTGAAAAGCCCTAAACCGATTTACTCAGGTTTGTTTATTCCTGCATTGAACGATAATGAACTGGGAGAAGCCATTGAATTATCAATGAATGCAGGTGCTAAAGGTATATCTTTATTTTCATATCATAGTATTTCTGATGTTCAATGGAAGATAATAAGTAATCAGAAATGAAAAAAGCATTTTGATTAGGGATATATTCATCATTCTTCAGGTATTTTTTTTGAAAAAAAATAACAGTAAATAATTTAACATATATAACTTATCTCTATTAACAAATATTAAAAATCTCATTATTACGCAATTAAAGATTTTTCAATCATTATTATTAAACTAATATTAATTCTATGTTAAAAAAATTTGAGATTTTTGCTAAATCGGTTTAGTTTATTTTTATATTTGTAACTGTGATATTTGAAAAAAATTAAACATTAACAGTATAGTTGTTAAACTGTTTAACTTTTGAAACACTTAAAATTAACGTGAAACTATGATAATCATTTACAAATGGCTTTTGTTTGCTGGGTCGTATGTAAATGAGATTAAATTAAACCATATCATAATAACAGCAGACGCCGAAACAAAATTATTTTATTAACCAAAACTTAAATTCTTAAAACTTATGCGAAAGGGTTTACTTATTTTCACTTTGTGCTTCGCGTTTGCAATAAACGCCATAGCACAGATTACCGTTACAGGCACGGTCGTTGACTCTGATGGACAGGGTTTGCCCGGTGTTACGGTGCTTGAAAAAGGCACCATGAACGGTACAAGTACATCTGTTGATGGCAACTACACATTAACAGTAGCATCTGATGCAGTCCTGGTATTTTCCTTCATTGGTTATACAACCACTGAGGTACCGGTTGAAGGAAGAACTACCGTTAATGTAACTTTGGAACTAACCGCGCTTCAGATGGATGAAGTAGTAGTTACCGCTTTAGGTGTCAGGCGGGAGGCAAGGGCACTGGGTTATTCAGTCAGCAGTGTTGACAGCGACAGGATCATGGCAAGTGGTACACCTCCCAACCTTTTACAATCTTTGTATGGTGCCGCTGCCGGGGTTTCTATCGGAGGAACCGCATCTGGCCCATCAGGAGGTATGCGGATTAACATTCGAAACGCTATTTCTTTCGATGCTGCATCTTCAACCAGACCATTGATTGTGGTTGATGGTATTCCTATCTTCGACCAGGAATCAAACATTACGGCCAATCCACGAACTGGCCGTGACCACGGTACTGGTATCAACGACATTAATCCCAACGACATTGAATCCATTGAAATTTTAAAAGGAGCAAAAGCTTCGGTATTATATGGAAGCGCCGGTGCAAATGGTGTAATTCTTATTACGACCAAAACAGGTACTGAAAGGCCAGGGCTCGGTGTGTCTGCTTCTTTTTCATCATCCGTTGACAGGATTGCTTTTATGCCGGAGTTGCAACGGGAATATGGAACAGGTAGAAGTCCTAGTACTATCCAAACTGATACTCAGGGGTTTTATCTTGACGAAAACGGAAACAGGGCGCTTGACTGGACTGGAGTCGCTTTTGGTCCAAGGTTTGACGCTAATCAACAAATAACATGGTGGGATGGTACAACAAGGCCCTGGGTTGCTAATGATAGAACTATTTATGAGCAGCTCTTCAGAACAGGATATCAAAATTCAGCAAACGTTGAATTAAGCTCCGGATTTGATGCTGGTTCTATTAGGTTTTCATACACCAACATGCAGATGACGCCGGTTTTCCCAAATTCAAAATATGACCGGAATAATTTCAGTGTTAGTGCCAATGCTGCATTAAATGATAATATTTCGATCAGATACTCTGGGAATCATTTCATAACAAATAACTTCAATTCAGCTTACAACCAGTCATTTTCAGGGCAAGGTGCACAGGCACAAATCGGGGCTTACTCTGCAGATATTGATGTTGACCTGATCAGGGATTTTCTTGTTACCCCTGAAGGTTATAATTATTTTGCCAATCCAAGTTTACAGAACCTTATTTCTACCGGACGACAAACCCTGGTCAATTCACTGTGGGACTGGACGCAAGACGAGAGTGAATTCAGGCGTGTACACACAATTCAGTCAGTGACTATGGATGTGAAATTCAATGAAACATTTGGCGCTACATTACTTGGTGGGTTTGACAATACAACTGAGCGAAGCAGCTATAAAGGCAGGCTGCGTGATCCATCTTTGATTGGTCCGAACAGCGGATCTGTTTATAGTGATGCCACCAGGAATATTCGTGAGACATACGGACAGGGTATATTAACCTTCGATACCGATATCAACCCTGACTTTAACCTTAACGGTTTTGCCGGTGGTGTAATCCGGCACAGTTTTATTGAACGTAAGGGTGCTGAGAAAATCGGTGGATTTGTCATCCCCAATTTTTTCTCTTTTTCAAACCTTCCATCAGGTGTTGATCCTCAGTACCAGTTCCTTAATGGTGAAGACATGCTTTACAGTGTATTGGGTTCGATACAATTGGGATGGAGAGATCAGATATATCTGGAAGCCCAGGGTCGTAACGACTGGTCGTCAATATTACCCCCCGGAAACAATAGTTACTTCTATCCTGGTGTAAGTGCAACCTGGATCGCTTCAACTTCTTTGGATCTGCCGGATGTTGTCGATTTCCTTAAACTGAGAACTTCCTGGGCAGATGTGGGTCGTCCCGGACCACGCTATTTCAGTAATGTAAACCTGGGTATATCTCAATCCGGAGGTGGTTTTATTGTAACTCCTCCTGGTTTCCTTCCCCCGATGGACGAAAACTTCATGCCTAACCTGAAGCCTGAAAAGAAACGTGAATTCGAAGTTGGTTTGGAAAGTTTTGTGTTTAACCGCCGACTTGGGATAGACTTCTCTTATTATGTATCAAATACCTATAACCAGATTATGGCCGTATCGGCTCCTCCCGGTCTTGGTGTTAGCTCCATCCGGATGAATGCCGGTAATGTAGCCAATCAAGGATGGGAACTGGCTCTTAGAACAGTGCCGGTTAATACCAGAGATTTCAGATGGAATATTGACTTTGCATTCTCTTCAGCCAAAACCAAGGTTCTCGAACTTGATGGTGAACTGACTTCACTGGAGTTGTGGGGAACACACGGGCTTACTGCAGTTGCAGAGGTTGGTGGTGAATATGGACTGATATACCAACAAAGAGGAAATCATCGCTACATAAACCCATCAGATGATAACGACCCGAATAACGGCAAGTTAATTGTTGCACCTACTCGTATGAATTATGCTTATTCTACATTGGGCAACAAGAAAGTGGGCAAAATACTACCTGATGTAATTGGTGGTGTATTTTCCAGTGTTAATTACAGGAATTTCAGGCTCATATTCAATATTGACTATTCTTTCGGTGCTACTTTTCTTTCTGCCGGCGAATCTTACATGATGGCTGCAGGTATTCTTAAGGAATCATTGCCATACAGAGATGCGGAATCAGGTGGTCTTGCTTATCATTTGGGTGAAGGCGGAGAAAAAATACTTGGCTCACACCCCGGTGGTGGTGCAACATTTCATGATGGTGTATTGCTTGACGGAGTACTTCCAAATGGTCAGGTAAATGACCAGGTTGTCTCAGCCCAGGATTACTACTACCAAACCTATTTTTCAAATGGCTTTTTCCCTGAAGACAGGTTGTTCAAAAGCGATTATGTTGCCCTGCGTAACCTCGCATTGGATTATGTAATTCCTACCCGTATAGCCAATCAGCTTCTTATGAACGAACTGGTGTTGTCAGTCTTTGTAAACAATGTTGGTTATTTTTATAAAGCGGCACCCAATTCAGTTCCGGAAGCAACCGATGGAACAGCCAGAGACGCCGCCTTCCGCGGTAATACTGCCTTGCCAATGCAAAGGTCGATAGGTATGTCAATCAATGTTAAATTTTAAAACAATACAGTACAATGAAAAAGATATTATTTAAAATAACGCTGTTTCTTTTTGTTATACTGATACCATTTGGTTGTCAGGATGACCTAGAAAAGTATTATCAGAATCCCGATGGATTCTCCAAGGAGCAGGCTGACGCAGCCGGTGTAAGTGTTATTGCAGGATATTTCACATCTCAGCTTACACGAGGTTACTTTTTAAGGGGAGATTATGGGATGATGTTTCATACTATTAGAAGTGGATCACCCCTTATAGGTACAGGTATGCAGCCATACCAGGCAACCGGATTAACCGGTGGTGCTTATGTACTCCGTAATGTAGAAAACGACTGGGGGTCTAACGCATTCAATTGGACAGTGTTTAATTTGTTAAACACCCAATGGATGACCCAGGTTTTATGGGCCCAGGCAGAGTACAATAATATGGATGAGCCGACAGAACTTGATGAACTCTTTATGACCCTGTTAACTGCATTGAAAGCCTATGCTTATCAGCGTGGCACAGACCTTTATGACAGAGTCCCCTATTTTGCCACAGGTTCGGCAGGTGGTCTTGAAGGTGATAGGGCCGAATGGCTTGGTCAGGAACAGATTTATCCTATCATTATTCAGGAGCTAAAAGAAATTGAGGAGTATCTTGCAACGGTTAACTTAACTGACCAGCAGCAATCAATTTTCAGCCGTCAGGATGTTATCTTTAATGGAAGTATTTTACAGTGGCGTAAGTATCTCAATTCATTGCGTTTACGCTGGGCAATTACCATCAGCGAGATGAGACCCGATCTCACCCAAACTGTTTTATCTGAATTAACCGCAAAACCTCTTTTTGACCAATATAATGATGTTGCAGGTCTGGCTGATATTGCCATTGTAGCGCCACATCGTTTAACATCAGAATTGGGTATTACCAGGTCATTCAGGGAACGTCACTGGGAACATCGGGCTCCGGCATACCTTCTGCATGATGTTATGGGGGTTGTGCCCAATGAGCAAAGCACCGTGGTAAATGGACAAACGCTCTATTATTTTGATGGTGACAATGTGGCAGATGGATTGTTAAACGGAACAGTTGACCCCAGGGTGGCCTATTTGTTCTCAGCAAGTGTTAATGGAACCTATACAGGGCTTGAAAGCGAATGGGAGGACGGTACTGATCCGAACAGCTATTTAAGTAAAGTCATGCGGGGTTACTATATCAATCATCCGATTATGACAGATATTAGTGTGCATTCAATTACATTTGGATCTCCGGGTCATGAGCAGACAATCACTCTGAACGAAGCTGCCCAGGCTGACCTTTCATTGCGTGAACCATTCCTGCGCAATGCATTCAAATTAAGGCTTGCCAATAACCAGGATACTCAAGGTCAGACAGGAAGCGACAGGAGCATGATTTCTGAATACAATGTTCGCCCTAGATGGAACTGGGACATCAGGTTTCCTACAATGCATGCCGTTGAGGTTGCCCTTTTAAAGGCTGAAGCTGCCGTAAGGGGTCTGGGACCTGTGCAGGGTTCTGCCCGCGAGTATTACAGACAAGCCATTGAGATGTCAAGCAGATACTGGTATGAACAGAATGTTAACAACAGATATAATAAATCTACTACTCCTGCCATACCAGGCTTTTTTGCAGATTCAAGACTGGAACGTGACAGACCTTCA
>SKSE01000211.1 GCA_007118135.1 Bacteroidales bacterium
GCAATGCTTTTATTATAGCAACATTCATCTCCATTATCGGATACGGTTTGAAATGGTGGGGTTTCAATCCTGAAAACCCATGGCTGATGTTTATGCCAATTCCGCTAATGGTATTTGGAATTGGGGGGCTTTTCACCCTGATGATGAGTATGACAGCAGATGTTTGTGATCTGGATGAGTATAAAAATGGAATGCCCAGGAAAGAGGGCACATTCGGTGCTATATATTGGTGGATGGTGAAGCTTGGGCAGGCACTGGCACTGGTGCTTGGTGGCCTGGTGCTCAAATTGGTTGGGTTTGATCAAAATGCTGCAGTTCAAACTGCCGAAACAATGACAAATCTCAGGCTTGCTGATATACTTATTCCTGCTGTTACAGCCGGTTTAGCCATTCTTGTGATGTGGAAGTATGACCTTACCGAAGAAAAGGCAGGGGAAATTAAAGATGAATTGATCAAAAGAAGAGGAGAGTTATAAACTCTTACAGCCAGATTCCCATTCTGTTACCCAGGCTGTCCTCAGGGTACTCTTCGGAGATATTCTTTAGCTTTTTCCTACGGGTAAAGTTTAATACTGCCAGGCATATCGAATCTGCTATGTCATCTTTGGAAGCATGACTTCTGAGTGCCTTATCTTCTGAAAAAGCTCAAATAAATTGGCTGCTGTAGGATAATGATTTTCGAGGATATTAATCCTTTCATTCATGCCTTCCTGTGTTTTTTTCGAATGTAAAAGGGGCTTATTGTCATTGAGGTATTGAAAGGCCAATTCCGGATGCGATTCAAGAATTTTTCCTCTCCATTCAGGATTCAAATGAAGGAAAGCATTTAACTCACGTATCTTAGGCACAATATTCCAGCTTTGTTTGCTTAGTTTTTTGCCCAGAACTTCAAAATTTACCCCGCTTGCATCAGTATAACTTTTCTCGTAAAGAGCTTCAATACAAGGAGGACTGAATATGGATGAGTGTTTCTTTCCCAGCATTTTTCGAGCTGCTGAATCACAGGGACGTTGCACAAACCTGGCAACTTTTGTGTCGGCCAGCCCAATGGGCATATCTATCAAAACCCTTGATTTTATTGAAATTTCATGAAGTAATGATTTAAGATTTTGATGAAAACGAATAACATCAGTTTTTCCACCTATGCCTGTCATAACCCATCCATACCTTGATGCATCAATTCCCCAGAATAGTTCACCCATAATTATTTTACTATAGAACGAATAAAAAGCTAATTATATGGAAGAAAATGTTAAATTTGCATAAATTGTAGTGCTAACCAAAACTTCATTCCATGAAAACTTCTATTTTAACCCCGGTATTGGCAATTTTAGGCCTTTTAATGCTTAACAGTTGCGATGAAGATCTTTTTGATATTACAGAGACTTTTACCTTTGAACATGAATTTGTAATTTTCGAAAATGATGACTCCTTCCATGAGTTTGCTTCTGTAAACCTTTCCCAAAAGGAAACACTTATTGAAGACTACGGTTCAAAAATTAAAAGAATAGAAATTCTTGAAGTAAAATACCATTTGAAAGCCCACCAGGGATCACAAGAACAAAAGGTTATTAATTTCAACTTGTACAGTTCTAATCCTGACGGCTCAGATGAGAAAAATATTGTAGACCTTCAAAATGTTGTTTTACACAATCTGTTATCTAACCCGACTGTTCTGGATGTAAAAACCGATGGCATTGAAAAGCTTGGTAATCTGATTGAGAAATCACCACATACCTTTGGTATCAAACTTACAGGCCAGGTTGATGAAACCCCTGCAGATTTTACTGTGGTTTTTTCTTTCAGGGCACGAATGACTGCTAATCCGTTGAATTAACCAGTTCATCAAGTTCCTTAATTATTTTTTTCTTCAAGCTGTCTGATACTCCTGTTTCGTGCAGGATATTAATTTTCTCTTTGAGTTGTCTGCACAAAACAATGTCTTTTGACAGTAAGTATTCCTTTTGCTTTTTATTGAGATTGGTTAACGCAGTAATAGGAAAAACTTTTGCCTGCTCCACCATGTCCTTAAGACCTTTGTTTTTGGGTAGGTTCCAGCTAAGCATATGCAATCCGGCACATCGACCGTAGTTCATGGCATCATCGGTAAACCGGGTGTTGGTTACCACCCAGCCAAAAAAACGGGTTTCTTTGTATTGGGGCAACTTTTCCCTGAACTCTATAATGTCATCTACACGGGCACGAATGTACAGAGGCACTCTTACATTGGCGTACTTTCCCTGACTGTTATAAAACTTGCATTCTACCAGGTACTGTGTATTATTATGTGTAGCTACAACATCTACTTCATGCGTAACGCATTTCCCCTGGAGGGTTTGGCCTACTTTAATTTTAAAACCATGATGCGCTAGTACCTGCGCAACGAAATGTTCGAAAGGATAACCGGTAGGACCAAGTTCCATAATGGCTTTTTTAAGGCTGTAACGGGCAGCATTGGAACTTTTTCGTTTTCGCAACATGCCAAAAGCCTTTTTATATATTTCTCTGGTGGACATCCCCTCCGATATTTGGGGCAGGATATCATCAAGGATCTCATCTGCCAGTTCATCGGATGTGCCGGCTCTTTTCAGAGAGTTTCTCAGTTTTTCAGGATTAAAAGCTTCTGTTTCACCTGAAGCCTTCTTAATTATTGGGGCTTTGCTCATAATCCAAATCTTTTTGATATAAAGGTAAAAATTGTTTTGAATTGAAGGTAAACACTTTTTTTATTTTAAAACGGGTAAGTTGGGTATATGGGTAAAATAAGAACCACATAAAAAAAGCGAAGTATCAATTACTCCGCTTTTTAAATTTTCTCCAATTGAATTATCAGCCTACAGGACAACTTTTGCGGTTGCAGTCTGGTATGACCCTGAGAACCTGATAATATATGTGCCTCGTGCCAGATGCATGTTTAAGGAGCCGCTGGCATATTGTGCTGAGATTCTTTTTCCTGTAAGATCGAATACTTCCAGCAATCCGGTTTCGTTACCTGGCATTATTACAAACACCTGGTTATGGTTACGCACCACTTTGAGATCAAAAGCATCGGCTGGAGTATCCATTGCAGCCGCCACCGGGCCGTAAAACTCATAGACGCCATCATAATCAATTTGTCGAAGCCTGTAATAGTTGACCCCTTCCTGTGGGTTGAAATCGGTATAGGAATAATTGAGAACGCCATTGTGATTGTAGTTTCCGTCAACCCATCCGATTACATCCCAGTTTCCGGTTTTTACATCCAGACGTTGTATCTCAAAACCCATGTTATTTATTTCCACTGCGGTTGACCAATATAAACCTATAGCGTAATCCAGCGCCCGGGCATAAAAGCTGAGAAGTTCGATGGGGAGGGGTTGGTTGAGAAAGTCGATTACGTTGGAAATCGAAGAGTATCTGATATTACCATCAAAATTGTAAACAGCTCTGACAAAGTATTTTGGTTCATCAAAAGAGTTTAAATCACTATCCAAAAAAGAAAGTTCATCAATTGATTCAACCGTAATATCAATACCGTCGATACTAAATACTGGAATAACATCTACCAAATAAGATGGTTGAGATGGTCTGCTATTATTCTTGAATATCTGAAACCCTATAAAATTGCTTGGAAGTGAAAGATTAAATTCCCAGTTAAGCTGTACTTTTGGACCGCTGATTTCAAAACCTGACAAGTTAAATGGCGCCGGCAAGGTTAAATCAGTATCACCGTACACAATATTTCCATTAAATCCATTTATGTTAATCCCGTTAAGTGCATCTTCATCGGGCAAGTATAGTGTACCATCACCCAATAGATTATTGTTATTGTTTCCGGAAATAATTTCAGCTGACAATTCACCATCAACTAGAATTGTAGCATTGTTTTTCAAGGAAATTCCTCCCCCGACAATTAACTGACCACCTTCGTGCACAGTAACACCTAATATATTATTTACATCAATGCCACCGTTGACAACGAAAACTCCGGTGTTTCGTACAATAAGATTTAGCCTGTTGTTTGCATAAATTGAATCAATTGTTAGTTTACCATTCACATCAATAGTGAAACCATTTTTATTATTTACAAGTGTGTTATTGAGCCAAACAGAATCTGCTACACTGATTACAATAATATTTTGAGGATAATTATTCTGAATAGTAGATGGAGGTGGATTCCCAACCCATGTTGAATCTGCGTTCCATTCACCCGAATTCTGCGAGGTTTGCCCTACGGTATATCCAATTGCAGAAAATAACAGGAAAACTAAGAGTATATATTTTTTCATAAAATTGCTTTTAATCATAACCGGTTATGCATTATGTATTTTTTGCTTAATGATGTAATTTCCCAAACATATAACAAAAAAACGACTGCAAAGTTAGTCATACTAAAAAATGAAAGCAATTGTCATATATACCTAAGTGAGTATTTGTGGTAAATACGTATGTTTGTATCTTGGTTTCTAAGTAAGAACCAAAAAATAGCTGGCTTTGGTGCTGCAAAACAGTCTGATATGAAAATGTGCAAGAGGTAGTTTTTCCTGAATAAAAAAACCGGTGAGCTGAATAAGCCACCGGTTTTTTCTGAAACTTTGCTTTTTTGCTATATTGCAAAAGAAAGCAGGGATTATCGATTTAACCATGATGAGTACATCCAAACCAGTTTTTCCTGTTCACGGATATAATCGCTGGCCATAGCATTGGTTCCTTCATCATCCATCTTATTTGAAAGGTCAAGAATTACTCTTTGCTTGTCGAGGAGAATTTTAAAACCATCCAGCAGGCCTTGTACACATACAACATCTTCCGATGCATTTTTCATGGCTTTAACTTCCGAAACCTTTACATAATCTTCAAAGGTGTGCATAGGTGTGCCTCCAAGGGTAAGAATGCGCTCAGCGATTTCATCAATTTTCCCATGCAAATCGTCATACAGTTCTTCAAATTTTACATGAAGTTCAAAAAATTTATGGCCCTTGATGTTCCAGTGGAAACCACGGGTATTTTGATAAAATACCTGGTAGTTGGCTAACAGGTCATTTAGTTTGTCAATCAGTTCTTTTACCTGGCTGTTTTCGAGTCCAATTTGATTTGTTTGTGACATATTACTTTGATTTTAAATGTTAATATTAAATTGATTTACTTTTTTCTGATTCATCAAATTTTCCCATAAGCTGAAGCTTGATATCTTCCAGCTTAAACCCTTCAATTTTCTTCTTTTGGAAATAATTCTGAAGTATCATGTCCAGTTCGGGGTCAAAAAAATCTTCCACCCTGTCGGTATCTATACAGTACATATGATGGTGATGGTCTGAAACAGCATCGTAGCGCATTACACCCGAATCAGTTTTTACCTTTTTGATCATTCCTTTGCCGGCAAGAATATCCAAAACGTTATAAACCGTGGTTGGCGACAAACCAGGGATGCTTCCGGAAACTTCATTGAAAATTTCCTCTGCACGGGGGTGGTTGAGCTTATGCAATGCTTGCATAACAGCTACGCGCTGTGGAGTTACTTTTAACCCCGATGCGCTGATTTCTCTGGCTATGTGCTGGATCGTTTTCATAATTATTATTTGAACGATTCAAAGGTAGTAATAATTCCTAAAATGGAATAATTACAAATTAGAAATAATGTTAAACTCGTCTGTTTTATAAAATGCCACGAAAATTATGGAGAATGTCAGGAAGGATAAAATTTCTATCCCGGAATCATTTAGGAAATGGGCACAAAAAAACCGGCCGGTAACCACCCCGGCCGGTTTCAATCCACAATTAAATAACCACAAAAACTAATACACTGTAAAAACCAATGAGAACTATTGGTATTTTCATGTTTGTTTGCCTTGA
>SKSE01000225.1 GCA_007118135.1 Bacteroidales bacterium
AAATCATATCACTGGAGTTTTCGGCCAGAATTCTGTATCGTTCCTCGCTGTGTCTTATGGCTTCTTCTGCCTGTTTTCTCTCGGTAATATTCCTGATTGTGCCAATTATTTTATTAGGTTGGCCATCCTGATCATAAAGGTATTGGCAGGTAAATGACGCGGGAATTTTTTTTCCTTTTTCTTTAGTAATGTAAATCTCATAATCAGAAATTGCACCCTTTTCCCTTAAAACAGAAAGGAACTCTTCTTGTTGATTTTTTTCAATAAACAGAGAATTATTAAGAATCTTATCTTTACTGACTTCCATCATATTTTCAATCGAAGGTGAAGCTTCCAGTACACTACCATCAATTCAAAGTTCAAAATAAACATCCTGGATATTTTCAAAAATACTCCGGTACTTTTCTTCACTCTTTTTAAGTGCAAATTGCGATTCATTCAGTTTTAGCTCTATGTCAAGATGATTGATAACCTGCTGAATTACGGTGGGCAATAAATCTATAAAGCTTCTGTCTTTAATCATGTAATCCAGAGCACCCAATTTCATCATCTCTACGGCAGTTTTTTCATCGCCATGTCCGGTAATGATAATAAAAGGTATTTCTATATTGTCTTTCCTGAGAATCTTTATTAATTGCTCCCCACTCATCTCGTGTAATTGATAATCGAGAAGCAGAAGCCCGGGAGTTTGTTCATTTTTCTTTAACCATTCAATAGCTTCGTGCCCTGAGTAAAATCCTATAGTGTTAAAATCATTTCTTTGAAGAGTTTTCTGGATCAAAGTATTAAGAGATATATCATCTTCTATTACAATAATAGTGTAACTTTCCAAAGATTTGGTATAATATTGGTTTGGCATATTGTTATCAAAATTTCTATAATGTAAGCTATCTCCTGATAAAAGAGTTATAAAATTAAATAAATAAGACCTTCTGACAAGTATATGTCAGAAAATTTATTCATAAGCTGGCAAATTGTTGCTATTTTTTAATTTCAACAAATAATTAATAGTATTTAATACCCTGTTTGATATTTAGCTCCTTGAGAAGTTTTTTACTGGGTGATATACCCTGATCGTCAACAGAGTATTCGGGCTTTAATCTTTCAACAAAATACATTTTAATAGGATAATTACGCTTGGTAATTATTTCGCCTCTTTCAGAGAAAATAAAATAGTTTTTAACCAGTTGATATGTCTTTTCTGAGATATTTACTTTATCTTTTTCGCCGGCTTCAACAATACGACTTGCAACATTTACCGCATCACCCCATATATCGTATGCAAATTTGTTTTTACCAACTACTCCAGCTACTACAGGTCCGCTATGTATTCCCAGTCTTAGCCTGAAACAAGGCAAGTTTTCATTGTATTCGTCAAGCAGGCTGAGTGCAGTGGCCTGGATTTTTAAGCCTGCTATAACTGCAATGATTGCACTGTTTGGGTTTTCTTCGGGTATACCACCTGCACACATGTAACAATCTCCAATGGTTTTAATTTTTTCCAAACCATATTGTTCTATAATTTCATCAAAAATGTAAAAGTAATTATCCAGTCGTTTTACCAGCTCAATAGAAGGGTTGCTTTTTGCCAGATCAGAAAACCCAATTACATCGGCAAATAAAATAGATACTGAATTATACTCTCTGGGTTTGGTATAACCTTTTTCCAATAGTTCATTTGCAATTTTATGCGGAAGAATGCTTTGCAACAGCTTGTCGGTTTTTTCTTTTTCACTTTCTATGGCTATCTTCTGCAATATTATTTCTTCATTTAGGGCTCTTAGTTTTTCAGCGTTTGCTTTTAATTGCTTTTTTGATTCTTCCAGTTTATTTGCAACCTCAAGTTTCTCAGATACATTCCTTATAACCTTAACTATCTTGTCAATAAAATCCTTTTCTTTTACTATGTAGTCCATTGCACCCAATTTCATAAGCTCAACAGCTACATTCTGGTTTCCTTGCCCTGTCATAACTATAAAAGAGACTGTAAAGCCCATTTTTTTCATTTTCTCAAGCAGTTTAACTGCATCACTATCGCCCAGCAGGTAGTCTATCAGCATGATAGCATTTATCTTATCATTGGTCAATTTAGTTAAATGGTCGGAAACATCCTTTGCACTCATAAATGAAATACAAGTAAATCCTTGCTTCTCAAGAGTCCGTTTTATAATTGCATTAAGGTATTGATCATCTTCAATGATCCAAACAGGAACCAGATTCTTTTGTCCAGTCTCAGATTCTTCCATTCTGGTTTTTAACATGTTTTAGCCTGCATTTGGAATTTCTACTATCTCCAGGAAATAACCCAGCCTTTTTACAACATCAATGAACTTGTTATAATCTATAGGTTTTACAATATAGCTGTTACAACCCAGTTTATGACATAATTCAACTTCAGCCGGTGCATTGGTAGTAGTTATCATTATTATAGGAATTCTTTTCAAAATCGGATCAGATTTCATTTTTTCAAGTACTTCTGTTCCATCGATTTTTGGCATTTTAATATCGAGGAGAATAATATATCCTTTTTTGGGGTCTGCATTTTTTTCTTTTTTTATCTTGTTAAAAAAACTCAGGACCTCTTCACCATCTGTGAAGTGAATGATAGGATTAATAACACCGGATTTGCTAAGATTTCTTTTGATAAGATAAGCATGTCCTTCATCATCTTCTGCTATTATTATGGTTATGTTTTTGTTCATAATAGGGGAATAATTTATAATATTATCTCCGTTTATTAAAAACCTGCTCAATATATCAAATAATTCTTATAAATAATTACGTGCTTATCCCAATAGAGTTAGTGAATTAAAATCTTAATTCACTAAAAATATTGATTGGTCATAAACAAGTTAAGTGCATAAAGATTAATTAATTACGTAATTTTGAAAGAAAGATAACAAGAATTATTTTATATCTGATCCTAAGGTAAACCTTAAGTTAAAGTTAGCAATTTTATAATAAAACAGGATTTTGAGATGACAAAAAAAAAGGGCTTTTGAATGGGCCTGTGATAAATTATAAGAAGCTTTTTATCGTTTGTTGTCAATCAGGAAGGTAAGGTCTTCAATGGTCTTTTGTAATATCTGCATGCAGGTCTCACTTTTTACCAAATAGTTATAAACCCCTATTTCCTGTACTCTGGCAATTAGGTCAACATCTTTTTGGGAAGAAACAACAATAACTTCTGTATTCGGGCTATTCTCTTTAATAGCATGAATAAGTTCATCGCCAGAAATGTCAGGAAGCATCATATCGGCAATAACTATTTCCGGGTGTTTGTCAAGGTTTTTTAGCAGTTCTTCGCCGTAAGTATAATTCGTAACCGTAACATTTTTTACTGACCCCAAACATAACTTTAGCAGCATACCTTCAGTTTTATTGTCTTCAATGACAAATATTTGCTTTTTATTGCAGTTATTCATGGTAATTTTTAGTTGTATGGAGAAAGTAGGCTAAACTAAGAAAAACCCGGGTACGGAGTTTCCGAGTTTTACTTAAAACAAAGGTATACTGCTGATTGTAAGATTTATTTAAAATAAATAAATTAATCGGCAATAGATACCACTCCAACAGCACAACCTTCTTTTCCGTCTTCAAAATAGAAGCTGAAAGTATAGATTCCGCTCATTAATACAGGAAACATAATAACCGGGATATGCCTGTTTTGCTCAACCATGTAGGATGTAACCACAAGGTCATCCTTCTGGTTTCTGATACTAATTATTACTTTACCCTCGTATTCTGTTGCATCACATGCAAAGATTTTATATGTATTTCCACTTGTAAGTGGGAGCTTAAAACTAACCTGTGGTAATGTTTCTCCTCTGGCTCTTTCAGGAAGCTGAATAGGCCAGCTTTTTATAAATCTTGCATTCTCCAGTCTACCGTGGCAAATATTAAGCAATGCATCACCACATTGTGAAAAACTCTTGTTGGCAGATAATACCAGAAAAATCAAACTAAAAAGTAAAAAATATTTTTTCATTTCTATATTGTTTTGGCGTTTTACAATTCTGTTACAGCTAAGTATAAAAGCATAGTTTTTATAAATAAACTATTAATAGTCTATTCAATAACTCTATTTCGCAATAGTGCTATTTCACGAGTAATGTTTTTAATCGTTTCGTCACTTATGTCAACTATGCTTCTTGAGTTATCAACAACAACAAGCATTCCGTCTGATTCTTTTATTGATGGTTCTGCATATTGATATGTAATAGTTACATTATCAAATTGCTTTTTAAGAGACTTAAGGTCTTCGATAAGATGATTAAAATCAGAGTTATGATCGTAAGAATTCATTAGAAGTAGTAAATTATCAAGTACTTTTTTTTGCTCACCAATTCTTTTGTTGATAATTTCTTTATTAGCTGGAGTAGTTTGTGCATGAGTTGCAATGTAAAGACTCTCAATCCAGGTTCCTGCAGAAATCAAAATGGCAATATTGCTTCTTCCCTGGTCGATAAGATATCTCGTCATTCTGTCGAAACCGGTGTTGGTTATAAAAAGAACAGAATCTACATTTTTACTGCTTTCTGATAATCTGTTTAGAGTGTTGTAATCAAAAAACTGCTCAACTCTGAGATCGCTTGCCAGTTCCCTGATATTACTCAGATATCTTAAGGTTGCAACAGTACGATCATAAATATTCATATAAATAAGATCAGTTCCATAAACACCAAGGTTAAGGGCACGTTGAAAATTGGTGTTGTAATTATTTATATTACCTGCCGGATTAAGTAAATCCTGTGAATAAACAACACCGGTTTTTTGAAGAACTGAAGTTATCTCCAAAGGATTGGGTACCGATGAGATCATTTCTCTAATCATTGCATCATTGAGCCTTAATTCATTATCCTTAAAGGAATCGGAGAGTAAATCTGTAGCTTCCTGTCTTTGTCCTTGCTGACATCCTGTGATGACTTGTACCAGCAGTACTGATAGGATTACAAGGATTATTTTTTGTTTTTTCATAATGATGTGTTTTTGTTTAATAATCTCCATTTTGGTTTTACGGTATTTCATTCAGATTGGTTATGTTAATCAATAATTTTATATATGTTTAAAAACCGTTTTCTATTTAAGTTTAAAAATTTTTTCCTATCTAATAATGATATTCTTTAATTCTGGTTTTCAACTTTAATGCTTATCATTTTTGTTTTTTTGATGTTTGTATAGTAACCTCTCTTTTTTTAAAAAGCAAAAGGAATTTTTTAAGTAAATCATAGTAAAGGGCAATATATGCCAAAACTGAAAAAAGCCATAGTATTGCCAGATTAAAATAGAAGGTAGGTATTGGTCTTCCTGCCAGATTTTTATTTGGAGCCAAAAAATGAGTTCTGAAATCAAGTAAATGCCGGCTTGTAGGATTGAGATATATCGGGTCAATTTTTTTAATTAATGTATTTCCAAGTCTGATCAGGGGTAGGGGAGCATAGGTATTTTTCACAAATGTTGCAAGATGGCTATTGTAATGTTGGTCATACCATTGCTGATATTTATTTCTTTTTTCAGGACTGTTTACCATTTCTGATATTTGCCGGTCAATTTGCTGGTTAATTTTATTGAAATTTTCACGGTAGAAGCTTTCAAGTTTATTAAGATAAACAAGTATTTCTTTAGCTGTTTGATGATTGAAACTTTCGGGCTTAATAAGTTCTGTATTCTCAAAAGTTATTTGATGATATTGGGCAAGAAAAGAATTGTTTTCCTTTAATATTTCATTTTGAAGAAGTTGTATATCCTTATCCGATATAGGATTTTGTTCTTCGGCATGTAATTTGGATTTATATGTCTCAATATAACCCTTTAGT
>SKSE01000010.1 GCA_007118135.1 Bacteroidales bacterium
GGAAATCATCCTTTTCAGCCATATAGATAAAATATTTTCCATTATTGAAATGGCTGTAAGCAACTTCACCTGTGTTTCTTGCAACGCTAATGGCCGGAGAAAGATGAGTAATACCACTGATTCCTGTATAAAGATTAGTTAGTTGTGTAATTGAACCATCATCAAATTTAAGGTAATACAAATTTCTTAATCCATCACGATTGGAAAGAAAGTACAAGCCCTCCTGCTCAGGATCAAACTGAGGGTTTAAATTTTCGGCCGAAGGAAAAACTTCCAATACACGAACATTTCTTTCAGAACTCTTCATATCCATTATACCCAAATTAAAGGTATAACTCAATGTGTCAGGATTAAATTCTCCTGGCAACAAATCAGTTGCAAAGGCGAGATAGTTTCCATCAGGCGACCATGTAGGTTGGATATATGAGTAACGGTCATTTGTTAATTTTTCCACCTCCTTCGTTTGCATATCAAGCATATAGAGGTTGCCAATCCCACCTACCAAACCGGAAAAAACAACATACCTTCCATCGGGAGACCAGGTGGGGTTATTTAGTGCAGGTACTCCATCAACAGCAATATGTCTGGTGCGGCGGGGTCGGTTTACATCGACAACCACAAGTTTATTTTGCCCTCTTTTCACTGCAACATGGATAAATTTAGAGCCATCGGGCGACCAGGTACCCACCGATTCGAAAAAGTTAAACCCATCAATATCTGCACTGCGGGTTGTACTTGAAAGTTTCCTGATTATTCTACCGGTTTCTGCATTGGCCAGATATAAATCAAGAGAAAAAAGGTCCCTTTCTGAAAAAAATGCAACATGTTTACCATCAGGACTAAGCGATGGAGAAATATTCATGTGCCCTGCATTTGATTCATCAATTCTCAATTGACCTAACGGCTGCAGCATGGCACTATCGGTTAGAAATTTCTGAAAG
This sequence comes from Bacteroidales bacterium, assembly GCA_007118135.1. Lineage (GTDB taxonomy): Bacteria > Bacteroidota > Bacteroidia > Bacteroidales > UBA7960 > SKVR01. The sequence goes on from SKSE01000010.1 coordinate 942, forward strand.
TGACTTTTAGTGGCACTTTCCCATAAATTTGAAACCGTATTCGCATTTAACCCGATTATTCTCTCCATGGCCCTCTCATAACCAAATTTTGCGGTTTCTCTATAAAGAGGTGCAATGATCTCATCACCCCATGTACGTCCAATAAAGGAAACAATTCCATGACCGAAACGATAAGGGTTATAGGAATAATCCCGTGTCATCATTCTCAAAGATGGAAAATCATCATTTACAACAGCATCTCTTAACACCATTGCAGTATGTGCATCAACACTACCAATGGAAAAATATTCTGCCATACCTTCAACCAACCACAATGGAAGATTTCGCAAAGAATTTAATGAAAGTGAGTCATCAATAAAAAGAGCACGGAAATGAAAAACGTGCACAAGCTCATGCCCGATCACGTGATCTGTTTGGGCATTCGTTGGAAGTACAGGAATAACAACCCGGTTTTTAAGTGCTTCCGTTACACCCTGAGTACCAACGCCAATCATACCACCGATTGCTGTAGTTTGCTGAAATTCGGGATGGTTTTCATAGATAAGAATCGGACTGGGTTTCTCAAATGTATCTTTGAAAAGCTTTTTATGTCGTACATACCACTTTTCAAATGAATTGGCAAGTGCATTGATTACTGAGTCGTTTTCAAAATAATGATAGATGGTAAAATTAGGCGACTCATACACCTTAAAATCAAATGTCCGGTAACTTGGCTTGTTGCGACCAAAATATTGAGAGTATGCCGGAAGTGCATCAACTACTAACCAGAAAAATAGAAGGGCAATGATAATATTGCCAGATCTGATTGTATTTCTAAATGAATTTAATTTTATCATGTTATAATATTTTTAAAATCGTCTAAAATATTAATTGCAAAAATTATACCTGTATAAATAACTATTTGAAGTTTATTATCAGATAACACTGAAAGTAAATGCTTTGTTTGAGAAAACTAATTCAGAAAGCATTAATTACTAAATCACTATTAATTCTGTGATTTTTGTCATAAAATATAACTGACCAAAAAAAAATAACATTATTTAAGGTAATAAGAAAGATTCTGAAGTTTGCTTTTTTTATTGACAACAAATTCTTATTTATTAATCTCATTCTCATAACGAAATTTTACAGCCTTAATTACATGTTTTTTTTGCATTTTTGCATTAAAATCTGCATATATGATTGATATAAACGAAAAGTATTTTGAGAAGTTCAGAAAAAACATCATCGGTATAGATCAAACATTTGTTTCTCCCTACGGAATACAAAGACTCATTTATGCCGACTGGATTGCCAGTGGCAGACTATATGGCCCGATTGAAGATACTCTGCAGGAAAAGTTTGGTCCTTTTGTTGGCAACACCCATACCGAGGCAAGTGAAACAGGAATACTTATGACCAATGCCTATCATTATGCCCACAAAAAAATAAAACAACATGTTAATGCTGGTCCGCAAGATGTCATTATAACTGCCGGAAGTGGCATGACAACAGTTATCAATAAATTTCAACGTATACTTGGTTTAAGGATTTGTGGGAAACTTTCCATTGGTAAATGCATGCAGGATACTGAACGACCCGTAGTTTTTATTTCACACATGGAACATCATTCAAATCATACATCATGGTTTGAGACTACAGCCGATGTAGTAGTAATTAAGCCCGGTACTGATATGCTTGTTGATACTGATGAACTTCGAAAAGAACTTGAAAAACACAAGGAAAGGAAACTAAAAATAGGCTCATTTACTGCATGCTCAAACGTAACAGGAATTCGTACACCCATTTATGATCTTTCGCGTATTATGCATGAACATGGCGGTATTTGTTTTATCGACTATGCAGCATCGGCCCCCTACGACGAAATCAACATGCATCCCGGAGACCCTATGGAAAAGCTTGATGCAGTAATGTTTTCTCCACATAAGTTTTTAGGTGGTCCGGGAACACCCGGGGTTCTGGTTTTTGATTCGTCTATTTATAATTCTGAAGTTCCTGATAACCCGGGTGGCGGTACAGTTGACTGGACCAATCCATGGGGTGAATATAAATATATTGACGACATAGAACTAAGGGAAGACGGCGGAACTCCAGGCTTCCTGCAAACTATTAAAGCAGCTCTGGCTATTGACCTGAAAGACCAAATGGGTGTTGAAAACATTCACAAGAGGGAAGATCAGCTATTAAAAATCGCCTTTGACGAGATGGACAAAATACCAGACCTGAAAATTCTTGCAGGCTTTACACGTGAAAGGCTAGGTGTAATTTCGTTTTATTTTGATGATATCCATTATAATCTTGTAGTAAAATTACTTAATGATCGCTATGGGATTCAGGTAAGGGGTGGTTGTGCGTGTGCCGGCACATATGGGCACTTTTTGCTCAATGTTGATTATGAACACTCAAAAAATATTACAACAAAAATTAATACCGGAGACTTATCGGAAAAACCTGGCTGGATAAGATTGTCTTTACATCCCACAATGACTAATGAAGAATTGTATACGATTATGGCCGCATTAAAGGAAATAAAAAATAATCACAAAGATTGGATTAAAGACTACAGATATATTACCCGAACCAATGAATTCAAGCATTATAAGGCACCGGATGATTACACTGATTTTGTTAAAGACTGGTTTAAACTCGAAGCTCCTCCCATGTAGGATAAAATATCTTTTTAGTTGTTAAACATTCTTTGCAGCCGACCTACCTGGGTGTTCCACCACATTTCTGTAAATTCCAGATCACTTTCTTCGGTAAAGTCACTGACAATCAATGCAGATTCACCCGATACCGGCTCATGGGTAATTTGCATCTCCAGAGTAAAACCCTCATGAGAGTCATCGGTCCATTCAAACCTTACAAATTCCGGTTCTTTGGATTCAAGCAACCTGGCCTTTTGCTGACTGCCTTCCCATTCAAATTCGTAAATGTCGTTATTAACATTTACCTTATCTGCAAACCATCTTGCAAGTCCCTCCTGTGTGCTTATAAGCGTATAAAGCAACTTGGGGGACACCTTTATATTATACTCTAAAGTAAATTTTGTAAGAGGAGTCATAAGAACAGTTTTTAAGGGCTTTCGCTTTCCTGCAATATACGAAAAAAACCACTATAAGATTGGATTTACGCTATTATTTTTCAACCATTTGTTAATAATTTATGTAGAAGTTTTTTAAGTTCTTATGCATATTCTTTGATGGATATAAAGAAATTTTTTTAAAATACTTGCCGGTGTTTTCTTTTGTAATCAAGCAAATACTTGTATTTTCATTTTCACATCTGAAAAGCATAAAAAAAATATGTAGGTTTGCGCAGTTTTTCCTACATATATCCAATGCAAAAAAACGTTTACCTGGTTTACTTTCTTACAATGCTTGCCGTTTCATTCTGGGGTATCTCCTATGTTTGGATGAAAGTTGTTTTTGAGTATTACGGCCCCATAACCACAATGTTTTTGAGGCTTACCTTGTCAAGTATTTTTCTTTTCTCCATGCTTGGGCTGCTGGGTAAAAGCGAAAAAATCCAGAAAAATGATTATTTATCTTTCGTTTGGTTATCATTATTCTCACCTTTTTTTTACTTCATTGGAGAAAGCTTTGGATTGCATTTGGTTTCTCCAACCATTGCCGCAGTAATAATTGCTACAATACCTGTTTTTACCCCATTTCTGGGATATGTAGCATTTGGTGAAAAACTGACAAAACTCAATATTCTCGGCTTTTTTATTTCATTCATTGGGGTTCTTATCATGGTTCTGGATTTTGAATTCAGGTTCAGTGCATCACCGAGGGGTGTATTACTTTTATTTTTTGCTGTGATATCTGCGCTGATAAATATCCTGTTTTTGAAAAAGCTGGCTATGAAGTATTCTTCGGCTACCATAATCAAAACTCAGAATCTACTGGGAGCCATATTCTTTCTTCCTTTGTTTCTCATATTTGACTATAGGGATTTTATAGTAACCAGACCATCAGCAGATGCCATTTGGGCATTGCTGAAACTTGCCATATTTGCATCTACCCTTGCTTTTATGTTCTATACCATTGCGGTAAGAAATATTGGGGTGGCAAGAACTTCAATCTTTGCTAATCTTATACCCGTGTGCACAGCTATTTTCTCCTTTTTCCTGCTGGGAGAGAAAATCGATGCGAGTAAAATCCTTGGAATTATAATTGTAATTTCGGGTTTGATGCTTACACAAATGGCAAGGCTTCGTAAGAAGAAAAAAACAATTATCAATCCGCCACCAGCAGGTTAAATCTGCTGAATGTAAAAGGCCCGACCGCTGCCCAAAACTTTTCTGAATTATTTCTTGTAATTTAAAATTCTTTACTATTTTTGCACCACTCAAAACGGCGGGGTAGCTCAGGTGGTTAGAGCGTCGGATTCATAACCCGAAGGTCACGAGTTCAACTCTCGTCCCCGCTACTAAAAATATCCCATGAAATCATTCAGGATTTTATGGGATTTATTTTTTTAGTAAAAAGTTTATTAAATAACTTTTGTCGATTTTCCCCGAAAAATGCTCATTTTCTCAATTATTCTAAAGTTTTTCATTCAGCTATATCCTGTTTATTGTAGTTTGTGTTTCAATAGAAAATAGTTTTGCGAAGTATTTAGCTTCACTAAGCTCGTTGTACTCATACAAGTTTCATTGTTATTTTTTCTTAATTTTCTCAATCATTCATTGAAAAACCAATTCATCGAATCAGAGAATACTCTTAAATGTCTATTTTTACGACTTTCTGAAAAATTAAACCCGAAACCAAATCCGGATCATATGAAATCAAAATTTTCTTACCTGCTGATCTTAAGTTTTTTCATTTCGATTGGTGTAACAACTCTTGCCACAAGAAAAGCTTTCTCAACCGGGCATTCCGGTCAATCTGATTATTCAAATCATGATCAATTGGGACAAAGACTTCAAAATCTTTACAATGCCTATCCCCGGCTGGTAAAGATAGAGTCTCTGGCAAGGACCCAAGGCAACAAAGATATTTGGTTGCTAACCATAGGCACCGGCGATATTGCAAATAAGCCTGCACTGGCCATTGTTGGTGGTGTAGAAGGAGATCACTTGCTGGGAACTGAACTGGCCATTCAATTTGCTGAAAGATTACTTGCCGGATCAGCAGATCAGAAGATCCGTAATTTGCTTGACTCGGTCAGCTTTTACGTGTTTCCGGATATGTCGCCCGATGCCCGCGAGCAGTATTTCAGAACACCTAGGTACGAAAGACTGGGCAATGCCAATCCAACCGATCTGGATCGTGATGGACGAATTGGTGAAGATGGTTACGATGATCTCAACAACGATGGCATGATAACCATGATGCGCATTAAGGACCCCACAGGTGAATGGATGATTCACCCTGATGACGATCGCGTGATGGTAAAAGCCCGCACTGAAAAGGGAGAACGTGGTCAATACCTGTTATACTCTGAAGGTATTGATAATGATAAAGACGGCCAGTTTAATGAAGATGGTGAAGAAGGGGTTATTTTCAACCGAAATTTCACTTTTAAATATCCGGCTTTTGGAAGAGGTGCCGGCGAACATGCGGTATCGGAAATTGAAACCCGTGCCATTGCTGATTTTCTTTTTGCTGCTAAAAATGCATTTGCAGTTATCAGTTTCGGCCCGGCCAATAATCTAAGCAAACCCCTTACCTATAATGAAAGGGAAGCCAATGCAAGAATTCACACAGGCTGGAAACAAAAAGACATTAACATAAATCAGAAAGTAAGCCATATTTACAACCAGCATCTTGGGAAAGCAGCCCCTTCATTTGCATCGGGCAGCGAAGGTGATTTTTTCCAGTGGGCTTATTTTCATTACGGTCGATTTAGTTTTTCAACACAAGGGTGGGAAGTTCCTTCACCAGAGAAATCTGAGACAGATGCCCACAACAGTGATGAGTTGAAGTTTTTAAGATGGGCCGAGGAAAAGCAGCTCGAAAATGTTTTCGTTCCATGGACTCCTGTTGATCATCCTGATTTTCCGGGCAGACAAGTGGAAGTAGGTGGAATTGCACCTTTTGTAATGAAAAATCCACCTTACCGGATGACAGATTCCATTGCTGAAAAACATACTGCCTTTATACTGGATGTTGCAAAGCTCCGCCCCCAGATCGACATTGTCAATTTGAAAACCGAAAGGCTGGGACGCAATCTTACACGCATTACTCTGGATGTTATAAACCATGGATCTTTCCCAACCGCATCCCAAACAGGTGAGCAATTAAGATGGATGCAAAAAACCGTAATGCGCGTTAATCCGGGTAATAATCAGACATTATTAAGTGGGAAACCGGTTGAAGTGATGGGCGCCATTGATGGCAGAAGTTCAGAAACCAGAAGCTGGTTGATCCAGGGGAGTGGCAGTGTCACCATCCGTGTGGGTGCAGAAGCTTCGGGGTTTAAGGAAATCAAAATTGATTTATAGCTTGACAATCAGGAATTATTGAAGCAACCCCTAAAAATCTAAAAATCAAAACAAATGATCATGAACCGAATCATTATATTACTGATAACTACCATTTTCATTTTTCCTGCCAGGGCCCAGGAATCTGATGGACGGGCCATAGGCAATTTCTTCAAAGCTTCGGGAACACCCGTAAATCCTAAAGTCCCCATAATCTGGAACCGCTATTATACCAACGAGGGGTTACTTGAAATTTACAGGAAACTGGAAAGAGAACACCCGCAACTGGTTAAACTTGAATCCATAGGGAAGAGCTACGAAGGCAGAGAGCTATGGTTGTTAACCGTTACCAATCACAACAATAAATCACACCGGGAAAAACCGGGATTCTGGATTGATGGAAACATACACGCCAATGAAATACAAACTGCTGAAGTTTCTGTATATACAGCCTGGTACCTGGTTGAAAACTATGGAAAAAATGATTTCATTACCAAACTGCTCGATGATAAAGTATTTTATATACTCCCTGTAATGAACCCCGACGGGCGGGAGCATTATATGAATCAGCCCAATACTTCAAGCAGTCCGCGAAGCGGCACAATGCCCCTTGACGATGACGGAGACGGACTGGCAGGAGAAGATGGATTTGACGACCTGAATGGTGATGGCCACATTACACAGATGCGCAGGAAGAATCCTTACGGGCAATGGCGCACAGATCCAAATGATCCCCGAAGAATGGTTATGGCCCCTCCTGGTGAGTTTGGAGATTGGGAGTTGCTGGGGTGGGAAGGTATAGACCGCGATGGCGACGGCAGACTGAACGAAGACCGCGATGTTGGTTATTACGACCATAACCGCGACTGGGGCTGGAACTGGCAACCCGACTATGTGCAACGAGGTGCCTATCTTTACCCCTTTTCACTTCCGGAGACCAGAGCTGTGCGCGATTTTGTAATAGCACACCCCAACATTGCCGGATCCATTACACATCACAATACAGGTGGGATGTTGCTTCGTGGTCCTGGTGCTGCTGAGGATTCACAATACTACCTCCCGGCGGATATCAGGGTATATAATGCTTTAGGCGAGCTGGGCGAAAGGATCATACCCGGCTATGATTATCTGATTGTGCATCAGGACCTTTACACGGTTTATGGTGGCCAGATCGACTGGTTTCACATGATGCGGGGTGTATTTACCTTTACATCTGAGATGTTTTCAAGCTATTATCTTTTCAATGAAAAGCCTGAGGGATGGGCCAGAGGATTTGCTGAAGACTGGTTTACTTTTGACAGATACCTTCTGTTTAAAGATGCATTCGTTCCCTGGGAAGATTATGACCACCCCCAGTTTGGTAAAATTCAGATCGGTGGTTTTAAGAAGAATTATATCAGGAACAACCCGGGTTTCCTGCTCGAGCAGGAATTGCACCGGCTTTCAGCTTTCACACTTTTCCATGCTTATCACACCCCAAAACTGGAAATCGTTGAACTTACAGCCAAAGATATGGGTGGCGGGTTGCGCGAAGTGATAGCTGTAATAGCCAATACACGGATTATTCCAACCCATGCAGGAATCGACCTGAAGTTCAACATCGAACGCCCCAACTATATCTCTTTGGATGGGGCAAATGTCTTGGCAGGAATGAGGGTAATCGACCGCGATTTGAATGTGGTGGAAGAGCAAAAAGTAAATCCATCAATAATTGAAGTGGAAAATATTCAGGGAATGAGCACCATAACAGTAAAATGGATTGTGGAAGGTAGCGGCAATATTTCTGTAAAGGTGGACAGTGCCAAGGGGGGTGTTGTGAGAAAAAACATGTAAGTTCAATCCGGGCAGGAACTGAAGTCTTCCGAAAAACCCTGTCCGGCTGCGGCTACAGTCCGCACCCGGACTTAAAATGACGATATTATGACTCGAATTATTGCAACTTTTACGCTTATCATTTGTCTACTGCCGGCCCTTGCCCAGGAGCAGGATGGTCGGGCAATCGGGAACTTTTTTAAGGCATCGGGAACTCCCATAAACCCCAAGGTACAAATAAGCTGGAACCGTTATAATACCAATGAAGGGTTGTATAAAATTTACCAGGATTTTGTGAGGGCTCATCCGAATCTGGTTACCCTTGAATCCATAGGAAAAAGCTATGAAGATCGTGATCTGTGGCTTCTTACCATTACCAATCATCAAAACAAACCGCACCGCGAAAAACCGGCCTTCTGGATTGATGGCAATATCCATGCCAATGAAATTCAGGCTGCCGAGGTTGCACTTTACACAGCCTGGTACTTGCTCGAAAACTATGGCAAAAATGCTTTTATTACTGAATTGCTGAATGACAAAGTGTTTTACATTCTTCCGGTCATGAACCCTGACGGTCGCGAATACTATATGAATCATCCTAACAATAGCAGTTCACCCAGGAGCGGAACCATGCCTCTTGATGACGACGGAGATGGAAAGGTTGGTGAAGATGGGTTTGATGATCTGAATGGCGACGGACATATTACCCAGATGCGCCGCCGCAACCCTTACGGTCAGTGGATTGAAGATCCTGACGATCCGCGAAGGATGATACGAGCCCGACCCGGTGAGTTTGGCGAATGGGATATCCTGGGATGGGAAGGCATTGACCGCGATGGCGATGGCAGACTCAACGAAGACCGCGATGTGGGTTATTACGATCACAACCGCGACTGGGGCTGGAACTGGCAACCCGACTATGTGCAAAGGGGCTCATATCATTACCCCTTTTCTTTACCGGAAACAAGAGCTGTAAGCGATTTTGTGATTGCACACCCCAATATTGCAGGTGCCCTTACCCATCACAATACCGGGGGAATGTTTTTACGCGGCCCGGGGTCTGAAACGGATCTTCAGTATTACGTTTCAGAAGACATCAGAGTGTATGATGTGTTGGGAGAGAAAGGCGAAAAGCTGGTGCCCGGATACCGATATCTTATTGGATACAGGGACCTTTACACTGTATTGGGCGGACAACGAGACTGGTTTCACCTGATGCGGGGAACGTTTACTTTTACCATTGAGTTGTTTTCAAGATACTTCCTGTTTAATGAAACTCCACAGCGTGGATTTGGTCAGGGATCAGAACTATTTGAGTTTGACAGATACCTGCTATTTGAAGATGCCTTTGTGCCTTGGGAAGATTTTGATCATCCCCAGTTTGGTGAAATTCAAATCGGTGGTTTTAAAAAGAACTATATTCGCATAAATCCCGGATTTTTACTGGAGCAGGAAGCCCACCGGATCACTGCCTTTACTCTCTATCATGCCTATCATACACCGCAGTTGGAAATAGTTGAACTGACCCACAACCGCATAGGAAGAGGGCTGCATGATGTAACTGCGGTTATCGCCAACACCCGATTGATTCCGACCCATTCAGGAGCAAACCTTAAGTTTGGAATCGATCGACCCAACTATATAAAACTTGAAGGGGGCAATGTTCTGGCCGGTATGATCGTGCATGACCCCGATCTTAATGTGGTAGAAGAACAGAAAGTAAATCCATCCGTTATTGAAGTAAATAATATTTCCGGAATGAGCACTGTAAAGGTAAGGTGGATTGTGGAAGGTAGCCGGAATCTATCGGTAACAGTGGATAGTGCCAAGGGGGGTGTTACAAGAAGAAGTCTTTAAAAAAAAGCATCTTTTAATCTAATGACTTGCCGCAAAATCATTCATATTGACATGGATGCTTTTTATGCATCTGTTGAACAGCGCGATTTTCCTGAATACAAGGGAAAGCCCATAGCAGTGGGTGGTGGCGGAGAGCGTGGTGTTGTGGCAGCCGCAAGCTACGAAGCAAGAAAATTTGGCGTGCGATCGGCAATTCCGGGAAAACTGGCAAAAAAGAAATGCCCGGATATCATTTTTGTAAAACCCCGGTTTGAAGTTTACAAATCTGTGTCAAAGCAAATTCAGAATATTTTCTTTGAATACACTGATCTGGTTGAACCACTCTCGCTGGATGAAGCCTATCTTGATGTTACATCTCCCAAAAAAGGAAAAAATTCAGCAACTCTGATCGCTAAAGAAATTCGAGAAAGAATTTTGCATGAGTTGAGTTTAACAGCATCTGCCGGAATTTCTTACAATAAATTCCTGGCAAAAATTGCATCCGATGTAAATAAGCCCAATGGCATGTATGTTATACATCCTGATAAGGCTTTTGAGTTCATAGAAAAACTGCCTGTTGAACGATTTCATGGTGTAGGTAAAGTAACTGCACAAAAATTCAAAACACTGGGAATACACAATGGACTTGATCTTAAAGAAGCCGGACTGGAGTTTATTCTTAAGCATTTTGGTAAAAACGGACTATTCTTTTATGATATAGCACATGGAATTGATAACCGCCCTGTTGAACCTGATCGCGATCGAAAATCTGTTGGAGCTGAAAATACCTTTTTAAAAGATCTGCTTGATGAGCAGGAACTGAATGAAGCTATGACAGAATTATCTGATATCCTCTTCGGACGACTTCTGAAGGCAGGTTTATGGGGTAAAACACTCACAATTAAGGTGAAATATCACGACTTCCTTCAAATTACCCGAAGCAGAACCTATACAGATGCTCTGGATAACAAAGAAGATATACTAAATCAATCATGTGAGTTACTGCATGAAAACCGGCAGACTGACAAACCGATTCGATTACTCGGTATCAGTATTTCCCAACTTGAACCTATTGGTGGCAAACCTGGAAAGCAATTGAAAATAAACTTCAGGGAAACTGAGGAACAATAGCATAATGAGAAAATAAAAAGAGGAAGCTGAACTTTCAACTCCCCCTTGTTTTTTGCTATGAAGTATTTGTTATCGTATCCTGATTTTTCTCTCATCGGAGTTCTGCTGCCCTTGCAGGCGCATTACAATTATCTCTCCTGAGTAATTGCGCGGTAAGTCAATGGATAATTGCTGTGCATAATCTGAAACCGGGGCATTTCCGGTGTATAATAATCTGCCGTATATATCTGAAACTGTAAGGTTAGCCTGAGAGTCATGATTTCTGATCCAGATGTTCATACCCAAGCCGTTGGATGTAACATTCAGTATCTCCATTTTGCCTGCTGAATTCAGGAAGTTTACAGCAACAGGTGCGAAGTACTCATATTTACCATCGAAATCGGTTTGCTTGAGGCGGTAGTAAGAGATATCATCCAGGGGATTTTCATCATAATATTTATAATGTAATTCCTGGTTGCTGTTACCGGCGCCCTGTATGAATGCAAGAATGTTCCAGTTATTACCGTCAACACTGCGTTCTATGGTAAAAAAGTCGTTGTTGATTTCGGATGCTGTAGACCAAAGTAATTCAATTCCACCCTTTCTCTGTTTAACATCAAAACTAAGTAGCGAAATAGGTAGTACTCCATCAATAATATTTACATTAGAACCTTCCGGAAGATTATGTTCTCCACCGACGTAAATCGTACCATTACCTGAGATAACTGGATTTTGCCCAACAATTAGGTCTCCTGCAACCGACATCTCTCCATTAATACTGAATCCAGCATTATTCCTGGCAGAAAAGTCACCACCAACTATAAATGTTCCTCCTGGATAGATTGTTACATCCAGATTATTATTTATTGTAACATCTCCTGTTATTTCAAGATATCCCCAAATATTGAGTACAAGGTTATTATTAGGATCAAAATTGCCACTTAAAATCACCTCATGCCCGGTATTTATGTTAATGCTTGTGTTATTAGGATTAGTAGGAGGAGAATTTCCTACCCAGGTGTTATTGTTAGTCCATGAACCCGATGACTGAGTATTATGATTTGCAAATGTCAAACTACTTATAATTAGAATAATGAAAGTTAAACTTATATATTTGCTAGCCTTTTTCATATCTTTATATTGTTTAGTAGAAGTAAGTTTTTCGTATTTGTTCTTGTATTAATACTAAGCTACTAATTGTTGTTTTCACACATTGTTTTTTAAGTATTATTTCTAATGCTAAATTACGTATTTTTACCTATATAATAAAGGTTTTTTTAGACAATTTTTTTGAATTAGATTTCAAGAATAGCTTAATTTACTGATTAGCAAATATTTAAGTAATAAAAAAATATAAACAAATCAGTGTAATTATTAGTTTTAAATACACATATTGTCATTTAACAGAATAAAAACAACGATTTATCTATGTTATACCCACCCAATTTCGAAGAGAAAACAGGTTTTAATCAAATAAGAGAAATGCTTGGAGAAGCCTGTATTAGCAGCCTGGGAAGATCTTATGCGGATAAACTGAGCTTCTCTTCGAACTTTACACTTATTCAACGGCTCCTTGAACAAACTGAAGAATTCCGGCAAATCCTTCTGGACAACGAGCAGTATCCCGCAACCAATTACTTTGACCCCTTTCATATTTTTGACAGAATTAAACTTGAAGGTACTTTTGCCGAACCTGATGAATTAGGAGAAATAAGAGCTTCTCTGATTACTATTCAGGAAGTGATAAGGTTTCTTGAAAAGAAAAAAAATGAAGAACAATATAAATACCCCCAGCTCAAAGAATTAACAGAAAATATCTTTATAGATAGTGCCATTTTGAATGAAACGGACAGGATTATTGATGAAAAAAACCAGGTAAGAAACAATGCTTCACAAGAGCTCTCCGCAATAAGAAGGAGAAAAGCCGAATTGGAAAACCAGGCATCAAGAAGAATCAACCAGCTATTTTCGCAGGCAAAAAAAGATGGCTGGGTTGCATCAGATTCAGAACTGGCATTACGTAATGGGCGCCTTGTGATTCCTGTTCCGGTGGCATTTAAGCGCAAAATAAAAGGTTTTGTTCATGATCAGTCATCAACAGGACAAACAGCTTTTCTTGAACCCGAAGAAGTATTTGAAACCAACAATGAAATAAGACAACTTGAACTGGATGAACGCCGCGAAATTGTTCGTATCCTGAAGGAATTTGCCGATTTCCTAAGACCTTCACTCCCTGACCTGAAAAGCGCGTACCAGTTTTTGGGAAAAATTGACTTTATCAGGGCAAAAGCGAAAGTTGCCTTTGAAATGGACGCGCAAAAACCCCGTCTTACAAACAAATCCGCTTTAAAATGGATCAGGGCCAAACATCCCTTGCTTTGGCTTTCCTATAAAAAACAGAAAAAACATGTTGAGCCATTAAATATTGAGTTGAACGAACACCAAAGAATCATTGTGATTTCAGGGCCCAATGCAGGAGGAAAGTCGGTTTGCTTAAAAACTGTAGGTCTGTTGCAATATATGTTGCAATGCGGATTACTGGTGCCTATGCTAGATTATTCCGAAGCAGGAATTTTTCAAAAACTATTTATTGATATTGGCGATGAGCAATCACTTGAAAATGATCTTAGCACTTACAGTTCGCATTTGGCAAATATGAAGCAGTTTTTGAAAAACTGCAATAATAACAGCTTATTTCTGATTGATGAATTTGGAGCGGGAACCGAACCCCGCATAGGAGGAGCTATTGCAGAAGCAATCTTAAATAAACTTTCAGAGAAAAATGCTCTGGGTGTTGTTACCACACATTATGCAAACCTTAAGGTATTGGCAGGCAAGAAAGAGGGAGTAGTAAACGGATCCATGTTGTTTGATACCCAACAAATGAAGCCGTTATACAGGTTAAAAACAGGAACTCCGGGAAGCAGCTTTGCTTTTGAGATTGCTCGTACCATGGGCATCCCCTCTGATGTTCTAAAAAATGCAGAACTTATTGCCGGCGAAAAACATGTTGATTTTGACCGTCAGCTGCAGGACCTGGAACTTAAAAAACTGGAAGTTGAAGAAAAGGAAAAACAACTAAAATCAGGCGATAGTTTCCTGTCGGAAATGATAGACAAATACCAAAAACTGAATTCAGAACTCGAACAAAGAAAGAATGAAATATTGAATGAAGCCCGCAGGGAAGCAAAAATAATTTTGGCTGACTCAAACCGCATGATTGAAAAAACCATTAAAGAAATCAGAGAATCTTCGGCGGATAAAGAAAAGACCAAAAAACTCAGGGAAGAACTTGATCAGTTTACCAAACAACAGCAAGTTGATTCAATTGATCCTGAAACGGGAACCAGAAACCAGAAAAAGAAAAAACAGAAAATAATTTCTGCCAAGCCTGTTATTGAAATAGAGGAAAGCCCCATTAGTAAAGGCGATTATGTGCGTATTAAAGGTCAGAATACCATTGGTGAAGTAATGGAAACAGACACAAAAAATGCTATGGTAGCTTTTGGTACTATCCTTATGAAAACCCCTCTCAAAAGACTCGAAAAAATTACCAGGCAATCCATTAATAAACTGGTAAAAACTACAAAGGTAAAATATGACTTTGATATTAATGAAAAGGCAACTGAATTTAACCCCAATCTCGATATCAGGGGTAATAAAGTTGAACAGGCATTAATAAAGGCCCGACGATTTGTTGATGATGCAGTGCTGCTGGGGATAAAAAATTTAAAGATTGTACATGGTACCGGCGATGGAATTCTTCGTGAAGCGCTGAGGGATTATTTGAAAACTATACATGAGGTTAGGCGTGCACGAGATGAACACCCTGACAGAGGGGGTGCAGGTTGTACTCTTATTGAACTTGATATGACAAAAAAATAAAAAGGCCACACAAAAAGTGCAGCCTTCATGTTATATTACACAGAATTTTTATTTAATCTGCCCTTCAAAACTACTGATAAACTCATCGAGATTGGGTTCTTCAATAAAAACATCATCATTGAAGAAAACCAGGATGGGCTCAAACGCTTTAGGATCCCTATACCCTGGCAAAGCTGTTATAAGGTTCAATTCTTCATCGAAGAATGCTACCGATGGATAACTCATCCGACCTTGCAATATAGCCCTTGCAAAATTATGAGATGACCTTCTTTCGCCAGGATTCTCATTTATATATTCAACCCCTCTGAATGTAATAGGTTCTTCCTGCTCTGCATTCAACTTAACAGCATAAAAATTTTTGTTAATATATTCAATTATGTAGGGATGTGAAAATGTATTGGCTTCCATTCGTTTACACCAACCGCACCAATCGGTATATACATCAACGAAGATTTTTTTAGGGTTCTGTTTTGCCAACTTTTCTGCCTCTTCAATGCTTACCCAATTTATTTGGGCTTTTTCATTTCCATGAGGAAAAGCATTCAAATGAAACACAAAAATGGAAACAAAGATGATAATCGTTTTAATCATTTTCATATAGGTTTTGATGAATAATTTTTAATCATTGCAAATTTAATGCTAAAAATAGAATTTACTGCACATGGTTTTTAACAGATAAAAATTAGAATTGTTGTATGAAGGACCGAAAAACTTCCCTGCAGGCCTTTCAAAGCAAAGATTATTCCGGAATAAAGCCCTGATATGTTTAATTTTTTTAATTTCGCACAATTCATAAACTAAGTAATCTCTTGTGTATTTTTTCAGAAAGAAAAAAGAAATAAATCTTTCACCGGGCAAAATTGTCTGGCACAAATTCCGTAATAACATCACCGCAATGGTGGCATTGATTTGGATTAGTGTAAGCTTAATAACTGCCATATTTGGCTATTTAATAACTCCCGACTCTACTCCTTTTGCCAATGACCAAAACCTGGAACTAACCACGAAAAGCCCCGGAACAAAAATTACATTTCTTAAAGTCAGAAAAAATATAGACCCGGTCCGACAATCTTTTTTCAGGACAATGATATATGGCAAACCGCTGGTGTATGAAACAATTCCCATAGAGAATTACAGAATAGAGAACAACTACTTAGTGGTCAATCAATATACGGGTTATGAAGGTTTTGAAGGCATGGAGTTAAGAATGAAACCAGAGGAAGTCATTTTTCCGATGGATTCTTCAAGTACATATAATGATCGTGTTATAGTATTTTTCAGAGGAGAACAAATCGCTGAGATTACCCATACTGAGGTATGGGAAAAGATTGAAGATGAAAACATATTTACGATGACATATTGGTTGGGCACCGACAGATATGGAAGAGATTTATTAAGCCAAATAATAATAGGGGCGAGAGTGTCCCTATCTGTAGGTTTTATTGCCATAACTATAGCTCTTGTATTAGGAATTCTTTTAGGTAGTCTGGCAGGTTTTTTCAGGGGTAAAGTTGATAATTTCATTGTTTGGCTGATAAATGTGGTATGGTCAATCCCCACCTTACTGCTGGTTATTGCAATAACTTTTGCACTTGGAAAAGGATTCTGGCAGGTTTTTATAGCAGTTGGACTGACTATGTGGGTAGATGTGGCCCGTGTCGTAAGGGGTCAAATCATCAGTATACGTGAGAATGAATACGTTGAAGCAGCAAGAGCACTTGGCTTACCTGATTTTAGAATCATAACCAGACACATACTACCAAACATTACAGGTCCTGTGGTGGTAATATCAGCTGCTAATTTTGCATCTGCCATTTTAATAGAAGCAGGTTTAAGTTTCCTTGGTATAGGGGTGCAGCCACCTATGCCATCCTGGGGTACTATGATTCGTGAAAATTATGGGTACATAATACTTGATAAAGCATTCCTTGCAATAATTCCGGGGATTTGTATTATGTTGCTTGTTATGGCATTTATGCTGGTTGGAAACGGCCTGCGAGATGCAATTGATAAAAGTCCTGTAAATTATTAAAAAAAATACCAGGCTATTTCTTTGGAAATACAACACTCACCTGTAAACCTCCGTTGCTCACAATCTTCCAGGTGCCACGAAGTTGATCCTCTGTTATAATTTTCACGAGGTGAAACCCCATGGTTGATACATTTTTAAAATTGACATTTTGCTTCATGCCTTTACCATTATCAATTACCTGAAGATAAAACTCAGACTCACTCTCTGAAAAATATATATCCACCTGCTTCTGGTTCTTTTGTTGTTTTTTAGAGTCTGCTTCAATGAAGGCATGTTTTAAGGCATTGGTAAGAAGTTCATTTACAATCAAACCACATGGTACAGCAATATCAATGTTAAGATAATTATTTTCAACCTGCAGGTGATTACTAACCTTCACGCTTTTATTGTAGA
>SKSE01000045.1 GCA_007118135.1 Bacteroidales bacterium
CAACGCGCTTCAGATCACCCAACCCGATGTACTGTCCGCCGATGTGGCTCACACCGATGTCATATGTATCGGTTTCGATAACGGTACGATCACCGTAAGCAACCCTTCTGGAGGACACGGTGGTTGGCAAGTTTCCATCGGAAACGGTTGGGAAGTGGTTACCGAAACCGAGGAAGCCGTTTTTGCAGACCTTCCCCCCGGACTGTATAATGTTTCTATAAGGGACATACTCTACCCCGACTGTGTGGTGATCCTATCAGAAGATCTGGAAATTGCCATATTGCCCGACACCGAAGACCCGGAGATAACGTGTGTCGGAGACCAGACTGTTGAAACCGATCCGGGCATATGCACCTATACGCACGAAGGAACCGACTGGGATGCCACCGCCACCGACAACTGCGAGGTCACTTCCATCCAGTATGTGCTTTCGGGCGAAACAACCGGCACAGGAACAGGGGATTTCCAGAGCCTGAACGGGGTCATCTTTAACGCGGGCATAACCACCGTTACCTGGACAGCCACCGACAGCAGCGGAAATACAGACGTATGCAGCTTCACAGTAACCGTCGAAGACAACGAACCCCCCACAATTACCTGCGCAGATGATATTGAGCTATTTACCCCAGGAAACAGTTGCAGCAGGAATTATAACCCACCTGACCCTGCATATAATGATAATTGCGAGGTGGAATCAATAACTTGGATTATGACAGGGGCTGTTAATGCCAACTCACCACTAACAGGCCTTAATTTTATCGGCAACACAACATTTCCGGCAGGTGTAACCACAATCACCTATACTATCACTGATACCTCAGGCAACACGAATAACTGCACACAAATTGTTACCGTTATTGATAACTTTCCCCCAACCATCACCTGCCAACCTGACCAAACAAGGGACACCGATCCAGGAATATGCACATATACTGTCGTGGGTGCTGAGTTTGATCCAATTGACTTCGACGACAACTGCCCCAATCCTACCATCCTTAACAATTACAACAACAGTAATACATTGAATGGAGCTATATTCCCTCTGGGTGCCACATTGGTCACATGGACAGTTACAGATGCAGGAGGAAATCAAACCACATGCATGTTTACAGTAACCATCGAAGACAACGAACCACCCGTCTTTCTAGCCATTCCCCCGCTGCCCCCCAGCAACGTTACCATTTATGTAGATGATTCCTGCAACTACAACGCAAGCCCTGGCATTACCGGAAATATAACAAGCATAAACGTGGCCGACAACTGCACTGCGCCCGCCAACATAACCATCGACTATGAGGATCAGACCGAAGACGGTCCTTGTACAGGAACACATATTATCACAAGAACATGGACCATCACCGATGAAGCAGGGAATTATAATACCTATGACCAGGTCATCACGGTTGCCAACAACAGTGAACCCACCCTCAACAGACCACCCGACCTGATAATAGAATGTGATCAGGACCCTTACGACCTTACCATTACAGGAGAGGCAACAGGCCAGGATGTCTGTGGCGGCCCGGTGACCATCACATATACAGACAGTATAGTAGACAGAACCTGCCCATCTGAATACGATATTTACAGAAACTGGACAGCCGTTGATTGCAACGGAAATACGAGGACAAGACAACAACGGATACGGGTGAGAGATAGAACACCTCCAACCATTACGGAAGTTATCCATCTTGAAGTTGATTGTCCCGAAGATATTCTTCCGCCAGATATTAGTCATATTTCAGCTATAGACAACTGCACCGATCCAGAAGATATCTTGATAGAGTTTTACGAAGAAATAGCATTTGGTCTGGATGCCCAGCCGGGCTATTGCCCTGATAGCCTTTACCGTTATTTCAGGGTAGCTGATCTGTGTGAGAATGAAACTATCGTGAAACAGGTTATTACCGTAACAGAAGACGAAGATTATTGTGGCTGTGCTGATTGTGCCACATCTGATCACTTTTACTGGGTCGACTTTCTGGACGAAGATCTGGAAGATCCCTGGGCAAGTATTACCCACTACAATGTCGCTCGGGGTGATCTGTGCTGTGACTATAATTTTCCACACGTTTGTGCTTCCTTTAATGTAAGGACACCTCCTAACGCTGTCGGAGTCCAGGTTCTTGTTGATGATGGACCAACACCGGGTGGGATGACCTGGGACGTAAACTGTGATGACGACCTCGAGTTACATGGAGACATCGTTTGCCTTCCAGGGGGAGAGTTTAATCTCTTTATTTTTTGCATGCCAATGCCTCAAGGAGGAGGTGGAGGAGGTGGCGCAGCTCATTCACATGATTATACTTTCACCCCAATAGCCGGTGTAATTATTGAAGAAGAAATTAGTACCAGGGTAAATTGTAATACAGAATTGTTTGCCGAAGGAAACATTTCCAACCCCACATGGACAAGCGTCTATCCCGGAAATACCGGTGCTTGGGATCATTATCTGGAATGCCCTGATTCCGAACACCTTGACTGTTATGACCCGATTTTCGTGCCTGATGAAAATGCACCTGCCGTCATTCATTACCAGATCTGTGGCGAACTCGCCGCAGGACCATGTACGGATGAAACCGGTATCGGATGTGCGACGGTCATTATCAACGTAATGGATGAAATGGAGGTTGAATTTAACGTAGACCCGGGAGCATTCTGCGAAGGTGAAATCCCTGAACTGATACCAACCGTATACCCTGATGGAGAGTACGGCTTTGAATGGTTTACGGGGCATTATGATTACGACAACCCCGGCACCCCAGTATCCACTCAGCCAACCTTTACCCCGGATTCTACCGGTAATTATTCCCTCAGGGTCGTCCACGAAGACGAAGGCATCCTCTGCAGTGAAGTCATCTTCGATTTTTTCGTGGCTCCCGACGATACCCCTCCGGTGGTCACCCCACCCACCCCACTCGTGCTCCAATGCAACGACCCAAACGCAAACAACCTGCAGGAGATCATCGAATGGCTCAACGGGGCATCCGCAACGGATGACCATACAGATGATGATGACCTGGTCGAGTTGCCTAATGACTATCCTGAAGACGGGATTGAACAGTTTTGTAACAACGTGATCACCGTCACCTTCTCCTTCAGAGATGAATGCGGCAATGTGGGTACCGCCACATCAACCATCACCATTATCGATACCATACCACCGTATATGGGAGATAACCCACCCGGAGACATTGTTGTGGGACCTGACCCTGAAACCTGTGAGGTCGATGCCGAAGATGTGGGCCTCGTAACCCCTCCGTTCAAAGACTACTGTGATGATGATGCAGACCTCGTGATTACCAATGACGCACCTGAGACCTTCCCGCCGGGAGTGACAACCGTAACATGGACAGCTACCGACGCATGCGGAAACCAGGCAACCTACTCCCATACCGTAACGGTCTATACAGCTGACCCCCCCGAGGTGAATTGCCCGGAAGACCAGGTCATACCTGCAACGGAAGGCGAGTGTGAGGCTTATGTAACTGTCATTCCGCCAGAGGTGCTTGACCCCTGCCCGTATACCATGACCCACGATTCACCCCACGCCGACGAAGGCAACGATCCGGACGATGCAAGCGGCACCTACCCCGTTGGTACACATACCATCACATGGACCATCACAGACATTTTTGACAATGTGACCACCTGCATCCAGATTATCACCGTAATTGATGATCAGGCGCCAACCATCGTATGTCCGGAGGATGCCTTTGCCCTTGCCGAACCACCTGAGTGTATCGTTCCCGATGTTGAACTCGGAGAGCCGCTGTTTGCCGACAACTGTCCTGTAGACGAAACCAACCTGAGCTGGATCATCGAAGGGGTAACCACAGGTTCAGGAACGGGTATTGTGGATATCACAGCGTTTCATGTGGGGTTGTCTACCGTGACCTACACGATTACTGATGGTTCAGGCAACACGACAACATGCCATTTTAACGTCATCGTGAACGACCAGGTGCCACCCACCATCATCGAATGCCCCGAAGATGTAACCGTATACACCGGCGAAGATGAATGCGAGATGTGGATCGATGTGCCTGACCCGGTGGTAGAGGACGAATGCGGTCAGCTGGTAACGATCGAACATGACTCGCCTTATGGCATCAGTGAGGAAGATGCCAGCGGCACCTACCCCGTGGGCATTCATACCGTCATCTGGACATTCACCGACTGGTCGGGGAACGTCAGCACCTGCACACAGAACATAATCGTCATCGATGCCATTCCACCATTGCTCGATTGCCCCGAAGATGTGGTGACCGACGCCGACTGGAACCAAGACTTTGCCTCCAATGTGGAGCTGGACGAACCTGATTATGAAGACAGTTGCGGTGTGGAGTCGCTTACATGGCAGATGACGGGTGCAACCACGGGAGAGTCGGCCCAAGACGGGATAAACGTTCTGGAGATCCATGACTTTTACGTGGGCGTGACCACCATCACCTACACCGCAACCGACCCCTCAGGCAACGTGAGCACTTGTACTTTTACCGTGACTGTAAACGCCAGACCGGTGATCGAATGCCGGCCGGACATCACGGTGAGCGCCGATGACGACTGTGTTGCCATCCTGGCTATCGACGACAGCCTCACCCCGGAACTGCTCTCCGGCACCGAACCCATCACCTGGGAATGGACCATGACCGGCGCCACAGAAGCCAGCGGCACCGGAATTCCCATCACACCCGATCCCTTTACCTTCAACCTGGGAACCACCACCATCACCTGGACAGCAAGCAACATCTCAGGCGAAGACAGCTGCACGCAAACCGTCACGGTGACCGACGACCAGCCGCCATCATTTACCTTGTTACAAAATGAAATAACCGAATGTGCCAATAATATAATTACGGCACTATATAACCCGAACCCGACCCCCGGAATTATCCCTGAATATGATGATTTGACGGAACCACGTCCGGAATACTTTTTAATGAACGGGGGAAGTGATCTGCTTGATCTCGACCCGATTGCAAACGACTTTAGCGATAACTGTTGCGAATTGGATGAACTGATCATTCACTGGCGCATCGTTTTCTCACCAACTCCAAACCCCGCAACAGCTGAGCATGAACCTGTCACGCAACCTGCTATAGAAAACCAAACCGGACAACCCTCCGAATATGGGGACATTGAGTTTCCCGCTGATGGGGTCTATTTTCAGAATGTGGAACACAATATATACTACCGTCTGGAAGATTGCAATGGAAACATTTCGGATGAACAAATGCTGATCATAACAGTAACCCCCAGACCTAACGTAATCAAACAATAAAAAAATCAGCAGATTAAAAAAACCAAATAATTAGTAATCAAAAACAACTGCCTATGAAAAAACACCCCTTCAACCAATTGCCAACAAAACCCATGGCCTATGAAACAAAACCCGCGCGTGGAATCGCGCAAAGCTTTACACAAGCATATTACAACAAACGAACAAATGTTAATTATCTAAATTTTTACTCAAAACAATGTATTTTATTTACTAAAATTTTATAATCATGAAAAAGCAAATTTTAATCTTATTTATGGCGCTGTTTGCGCTGGGTGCGACACAGGTGTTTGCGCAGCCTGAACTGACGCCAACCCCACTAACCTGTATTGACCTCAACGACCCTATGTTTGTTGTGGCTGGTCAGGAGTATGAATACTCTGTTGATGTACCGGCTCCTCCTGGCGACAAAACCTACCATTGGTTTGTTACCACCGATATTGAATTTCTGATGGATGGAGATTTAACAACTAACAGAGAACTATTTGGTGG
>SKSE01000165.1 GCA_007118135.1 Bacteroidales bacterium
GCGATCAAGAGTTAGTTCGCCTTTACATTAATGGTGATCACTCATCCCTGGAAGCTTTAATCAGAAGACATCAGAGGAAAATATTTTCATATATAATGCTTATTGTAAAAGATAAGCATGTTGCAGAAGATGTGTTTCAGGATACTTTTATCAAAGTAATTAATACATTAAGAGCAGGCTCTTACAATGAAGAGGGCAAATTTCTGCCATGGGTTATGCGAATTGCGCATAACCTGATTATTGATTATTTTCGAAAATCAAAGCGAATGCCTTTTCTCGAAAACAGCGATGAATACGATATATTCGAAACACTGCGGATTTTTGACCAAACTATAGAGGATAAAATCATTGTTGAACAGATTCACCGTGATGTAAAAGCTCTTATTGAATACTTGCCTGAAGAGCAGAAGCAGGTATTGAAAATGCGTCATTATTCTGATATGAGCTTTAAGGAAATTGCAGAACAAACCAATGTCAGTATTAATACTGCGCTTGGTCGTATGAGATATGCACTTATCAATTTAAGAAAAATGGTTGATGAGAAATCAATCATTCTTACACGATAACAGATTAAATTTCTTACGAATTTATTATTGGGCAAAATCTTTGCTTTTTATTATACCTTTGCCGGCGTAAAAAACCGGCATTTTTATTAATGGATATCCTGAAAAATATTTCACTGAAAAGTTACAATACTTTCGGAATTGATGCCAAAACAGCTTATTTTACAGAGCTGTCTGACGAAAAAGAGCTGCCTCTTTTGCTCAATTGGATTGAAAAAAACAATTTACCCTATTACATTTTGAGTGGAGGAAGCAATGTTTTATTTGTTGATGACTTTCCCGGCATTATTATTCATGTAAATACAAAAGGGATTAAAAAGATTGATGAAACTGAAGGCCATGTTTTTATTCAGGCTAAGGCAGGAGAAAACTGGGAGGATTTTGTTGAACTTTGTTTGAAAAATAGTTGGGGCGGAATAGAAAATCTTACATTAATACCAGGTAATGTGGGAACCAGCCCAATGCAGAACATCGGTGCTTATGGTGTAGAGATTAAGGATAGTTTTCATGAATTGCAGGCAATGGAACTACAAACAGGTGAGATAAAAACATTCAGCAAGAAACAATGTAATTTTGGTTACCGGGATAGTTACTTTAAAAATGAAGGCAGGAATAAATATATAATCCTTTCGGTGAGTTTCAAACTCACAAAAAGAAATCATGCACTAAATATCACTTACGGAACCATTATTCAGGAATTAGATAAAAAAAAGATAACACAACCCGGATTATATGATGTGGCCAATGCAATTCGCGCCATCAGGAGAAGTAAACTTCCCGACCCTGACCAACTGGGCAATGCCGGAAGTTTTTTTAAAAACCCTTTGATAACACAGGAACATTATAATGCTCTCAAATCAGAGTATCCTGAAATACCGGGCTTCCCTGATGAATCAGGAAAGGTAAAGACTGCAGCAGCATGGTTTATTGATAAAGCAGGATGGAAAGGTTTTCGTGATGGAGATGCCGGTGTACATAAAAATCAAGCTTTGGTATTGGTTAATTACGGTAATGCCAGCGGTATTGATATTATTGCCTTGTCTGATAAAATCCAAAAGTCAGTAAAAGAATTGTTTGATATTAATCTGGAAAAGGAAGTAAATATAGTAAAGCCTTTCAATAACAGAGATTTGCTCTAGTAAAACCGGGATGTAATTAAATGTATGGTTTCTTTGTATATTTGTTTTTTATTATGCAAATTTGCAATTGAGTAAAGGCTATGATAATATTTTCTGATCATGATAAGAAGAATTGAGATTTCAGCTCTCTTGCTAATTGCAGCATTGGTTTTTTTTAGACTAATTGCAGGCATGCAATTGCACGTTTTTCTGAGAGTACTGTTAGTGCTGATTTCAATTTTTTACATGTGGTTCGGGTTCTTTATATTCACAAAAATGACACTGAAGGATCTTTCCTGTCCCAATAAAAGGAAAAAACTTTCACCATTTAAAATCACAGGAAGTATTTCAGCAGGATTTATCTATTCGCTCAGCTTTATCGCATTGATTCATGTCCTTGATTTTTACCAGGGTATGCATTTCTTATCAGGACTGGCCTTTTTTCTTAATCTAGGGGTTTTGGGTTTAGTAGGCTTCTTTCTCTATATGAAGAAGGAAAAAGATATATTTTACCTGCAGTTTCTGAAACGTTCAACTGTAATGGTTCTGTTGTTTCTGACCACGCTTATAACTCCTGTGGAAAAACGACTCGATCTACTTTACAAGGAACATCCGGGATTTATTGAAGCTTACACAGCATATATGGAAGATCCCGATGATCCTGAAAGACTTAATCATTTAAGAGAAGAAAGAAGCGCTTTCCGGTAGGATTACTTTTGTAAAGATTCGCTGATTGAACCTAAAATTAAATGGAAATTAGCGAAACCAATGCTGAATCAAAGATGCTTTTCCAGGTTTTCCAGCTGTATACCCCTGGAACCCTTAACTAAAACCTTATATCCTTTAATTTCATTGTTTTCGAGCCAGGCTGATGCTGTATTAGTGTTTTCAAAGGTTTTTACGTTTTTTGCTGTTGTTTTGCATTTTGAAAATTCAGTACCCACAAGGATTATAAGTTTAAGTTTCATCTTTTCAAGTTGATTAACAATAGCCTGATGCTCCTGAACTGAAATATCACCCATTTCAAGCATATCTCCTAAAATGGCAATTTTATCAGGATCTTTTAATTGTGAAAAGTTTTCAAGTGCAAGGCTCATGCTTGTGGGGTTGGCATTATATGCATCCCAAATGATCTTGTTATTGGCAGTCTCTTTGAACTGTGAGCGACTATTTACAGGCTCGTATGATTCAATAGAATTAACTAAATCATTGTAATCTACTCCAAAATGCAAACCTATAGCAGCAGCAGCCAGTATATTCTCAAAATTATAAGCTCCAACAAGTTTACTTTTTATTTTATATTCGTTCTTTTTGATGGCATTCTTTCTCTTGTCACGAAATGTAATCTCAAGAAAGGGTTGTGATGCTGTAATAGAACCAAAGATGTCAGCATCGGTATTATTTCCGTAACTTAATATGTGTTTGTATTCTTTCAACTGGTTTGTAAGAATTGCATTTCCTTTATTTACAAAAACCAATCCTTTTTTTTGAAATAAATGGCGATATAGTTCTGTTTTTGCTGTAATAATATTTTCTATGCTTCCAAAACCTTCTATATGAGCCTTCCCTACATTTGTAATCAAACCGCATGTAGGTTGGGCAATCCGGCACAAGAAGTCAATTTCTCCCACGTGATTTGCACCCATCTCAATAACTGCAATCTGGTGTTGTTTGGTAATTTTAAGTATAGTAAGTGGCAAACCAATATGATTATTAAAATTACCGGGAGTAAGCAATGTTTTGTATTTTAACTCAAGTACCTTGCTGATTAGTTCTTTTGTTGTTGTTTTGCCGTTGGAACCGGTAATACCAATAACCGGAATATTCAAAGTTGACCGATGATATGTGGCAATAGTCTGAAGAGTATTTAAAACATTGTTTACCTTAACAAGACCTGGTTTTTCGGGTTGCTCTTTTTTATCGACCACAGCAATGACAGCGCCCTTTTCTAATGCTTCTTCGGCATAATCATTGGCATCGAATACTGGTCCTTTCAATGCAAAAAAGATGGTTTTCTCATCAATTTGTCTGCTATCGATGGAGATGTTATAACCATCTTTTATAAATTCATATATGCTCTTGGAAGTTTTGTCCATTGCTTATTATTGAAACATATGCTAATAAAATGAGTATTATTGGGTTTGAAAAGAAAAGGCGAAGATAGTTTTTACTATGGTTTTTCAGAAATATTTTTTATTAAAAAAGCCCCGTTTGTATGGCACAAACGAGGCTATTATCAAATTTGAGAATCCCAATAATTTATTTAGTATCCTACAGGGCTTCCGACTCTTGTCATGGCGCACCTGAAACCAATATCGTTAGTAGCTTCGTTTTGATCAAGGAATCTTCTTGTTCCCGGAACAATCCAATAGGGTCTGTCTCTCCAGCTTCCGCCTTTATAAACACGAGCTTCGTCATTGATAAGTGAAGAAACACCGTAATCATACATCAGCCTTCCGGAGTCTCCGTCTTCAAGTCTTTCTTCTTCTCTGAAATAAATGGATGAAGCAAATTCGCCATCTCTGTGGCCAATGTTATCGGCATATCTGTAATTTCTTCTGGTAGCACTTTCTTCAGCGGTAACGTTCCGGTAAATAATCCGTCCCAGACTATCTTTTGGGGCAATATTTCCTTCGTCATCCAAAAGTGGCAATTGGAAAACATTACCACGGAAGGGACGGAAATCTGCAACATCTTCATGTGATAATGGGCGGAATACATCCTTTACCCATTCATTAACATTACCTGCCATGTTGTAAAGACCATAATCATTTGGCCAGTAAGCATAAACAGGAACTGTAATTTCACCAGCATCGTTAAGATTTCCGGCTACACCCATAAGGTCACCACGACCTCTTTGAATATTTGCCATTATTGTACCCATTGTGCGGCGCTCACTGCTTCTGATAACAGCACCATTCCAGGGATACAATCTTCTTTCAACAACTCTTTCATAAACGGTATTACCAATCAGGCCCAGTGCCGCAAATTCCCATTCTGCTTCGGTTGGTAAACGGTAAGCGGGAAGAAGGATACCGTCTTCTCTTCTAACTCTTCTTTCACCGGTTCCACGAGGATCGAGATCGCGCATGTTTTGTCTTACAAGACCTTCATATTGTCCTGCAAGATAGGCTTCGGTATTGAAATTATCTTCATTGAGCTGATCAGGGTTCCAGTCAAGTATACCTTCACGGATAAGAATCATTTCATTAACCCTGTCGGTTCTCCAGGCAGCGTAATCGGTTGCCTGAACCCAGCTTACACCAACCACAGGATAATCCCTGTAGGCCGGATGCCTCAGGTAATTATAAACATAAGGCTCGTTGTAGGCAAGCCTGTCTCGCCATACCAGTGTATCTGGAAGTGCTTTGCGCAAAACTTCCGGATAAGTTTCACCAAATACGCGGCCAAGCCAGAAAAGATATTCAACATAATCGATATTTCTCACTTCAGTTTCGTCCATATAAAAAGATGAAACTGTAACGCGCCTGGGTTGATTGTTCCAATCGAACATAACATCTTGTTCAGTGCGGCCCATAACAAATGTTCCGCCTTCAATAAAAACAAGCCCTGGTCCTGTTTCCTGCTCCTGGTAAGGTCTTACCTCAAAACCGCCGGTGCGAGGATCATTGTAGGCCCATCCTGTTGTGCTCGATGTTTCACGACTGCATGATGAGAAAATAACTATGGCTGCAATAAAGGCCGTAAAAACGAAAAGTTGCTGGGGATTCCTTGTCATAATTGTGTTCTTTTTTTGAATTCGTACAAAAATAACTAAAATGTTGGACAGTTTATTATGCGGTATTTCGTAATTTGAGCCCCGCAATTAAAATTAAGTAAAACACTTAATTCGTGTGCTCCGCCACCAAAGCCGGAAAAACCTGATAATGAATAATCATAGCTGTAGGCTATGGCGTAATTTACCTGTTTTAAACCTAATACAAATATTAATGAGTTGGGATAGGATAAGCTTTGTCTTAACCATGCTCCTGCAGTTATCGGCTGAAGGTTTGCATACAGGCCGTAATTGATTCTGTGAAAATCACCCTGAGATTGTACTATCAGGTTAGGTGAAAAGGATACCTGGCCACTCTGGGTTCTTCTGCTTCTACCTCCCGGAAAAAATTCATATCCCAGGTGCAGTGTGTATCTCATAGGCAGTTTTTCTCCTTCAAAAAATTCAATGCCCGGTTGTGTAAGATGATGAACACTGAAACCACCATAAAAATCATCATTATAAAATACTATTCCTGACGCAAAGTCAATATTATGACTGCTTAAACCAGAAGGTGCTGTTTCGGCGGTTGAATTGACTATATTGCCTGTTGCAGGATTGAACTGATCAGGAAAAACCAGATTGCTCCAGTTAAGGCGGTGATTAATATATGTAGCCTGCATGCCGAAATTCACAAACCATTCTCTTGATAATCTTCCATGATAAGCATAAAGTATTCCTGCCTGGGTATAATCAAGTAAACCACCTTGTGAGTCATGAAGAATATGTAAACCTACACCTCCATTCAGCCTGTCAGTATATGTATCAACTGAAAAACTGTAAGTGCTGAAGGAGCCAAAAGTCGGATAGGGTTGGTTTCTGTAATTCATAACTAAGCGTGTACATCTTTCGGCTCCCGTAAGTGCCGGATTCAGATATAAGGGATTGGCGTAAAACTGCGAAAACAAAGCATCCTGGCCGTTCACCCTGTTTGTTATACCTGAAAATAATACCAGTACAATTAAAAGACTAAACAATTTTATGAAATTATGCTTTCTTATTTTAACGTATTTATTGTTGCGAAGTTTCACAAGATTGAAAAAGGTTTTGTGAGAATATTTTTGAAATACTCCTTTTGCATTAACGTTGTTTGTGAAATAAAATTTCATATAACTTAAAAACAATAATATTCCTTAATGTAAAGCGTTTATTTTTATATTTAAAGCCAAAACTTTTTTTCAACTTCTCATAGATTAATATATCTTTAAATTTGTATGGCAACTTTACAGGGCTTTTCTCAAACCTATTAAGATTGAATATGAAGTTATATACCTATTATTACTCTACATTATTCCTGTTTTTGTTTTCACTCCTTTTTTGGCAAAATGCCATTTCGCAAAACAAGGGTCATGATGTAAGTCTGGAATGGGATAAACCTTATTTGAATCCGGATGAGCTGAGCAGTTTCATTCCATCGCTGGTAATTTCGGGGGCTTCATATTCTGATAGTTTACCCCAGGTGCCGGTTTATATCCATAGGATAAGAAATGATATTCCTCATTTTTCAAGCGAGTTTAGTTTTTTTGAATCAGAAATCGGTACTTTCTCAGATGATGAAATAGCATTGCTTGACAGTATAGGTTTTAATGCACCTGAGTTTAGAGTACATAGTGATATTGAAACTTCACGAGGTGAATCATGGTCAAGATTTCATATAGTTCCTATAAGAAAAGTAGATGGTGTTTATGAAAAGCTTTTGTCTTTTACCCTTAATTATAAATCCGTATTTGACCCAAAACTTTTATATGAGCCTGCTCATCAGTATCCCGGGGCTTCTGTTCTTGCCAGCGGTAACTGGTTTCGTATCTGTACATCCAAAGAAGGTATTTATAAACTCACGCATCAGGACCTTAATAGCTTAGGTGTGAATCTTTCGGGACTTGAAAAATCTACTATTCAGTTATATGGTAATGGTGGAGGTATGCTTCCTGAAGCCAATAATGAATTCAGATATACAGATTTGCAGGAAAATGCAATCTGGATCAGTGGTAATAGCTCAGGAAGTTTTTCACAGGATGATTACATATTATTTTATGGACAGTCGCCCCATCGTTGGACTTATGATGCTAATAATGATATTTTTACTCATCAGGTTCATTACTATGCCGATGAAGCATGTTATTTTCTAACCTATGGCCAGCAAAACGGTAAACGCATCTCCTCAAGACCTGTTGAGCAGGGTCAGCATACAGAAACAGTAAACACTTTTCATGATTACGATTATCATCAGCGTGATCTTCAGAACCTTGTACGTAGCGGAAAAATCTGGTTTGGTGAGCTCTTCGATGTTACACTTAGCAGAAGCTTTTCCTTTAACTTTCCAAATATTATTACCCAGCAAGGTGCCAATATACGATTGTATTTGGCAGCTCGTTCATCCACCTCAAGCAGTTTTACCATTAATTTGGGAGGGCAGTCAAAGAATTTTACTGTACCCAATGTAAATACCGGAAGTTCTACCGGACAATTTGCCAGACACATCATTGGTGATTTTTCTGTTATGCCCCAATCTGATCAACTGAATTTGAATCTAACCTATAATCGAACTGCCACAGGAGGCAGAGGCTGGTTGAACTATATTGCAGTAAATGTAAAGCGTAATCTGATCATGAGCAGCGATCAGATGTTCTTCAGAAATCCGGCAGCCAGGGGAGAAGGTAAAATTTTACAATATGAAGTAGGTAATATGATTTCAGGAAGCAGAATCTGGGATATTTCAGATCCGATGAATGTGATAAACCAGCAATTTGATATAACCGAAAATACAGCAAGATTTAAAATAGCATCTCAGGAAAACTTTAATGAGTTTGTTGTATTTGCCGCAGAAAACTACCTCAGACCGGTATTAAAAGGACAGGTCCCCAATCAGAATCTTCATGCCTCAGTGGTACATGATCTTATTATTGTAGTGCCTGAACTTTTAAGACAGGAAGCTGAACGGCTTGCAGAGTTTCGCCGTAACAACGACGGATTAACCGTTAAACTGGTTTCTCCGCAGGAAATATATAATGAGTTTTCGTCGGGGGTGGCAGATATTTCAGCCATACGTAACTATATAAAGATGTATTACGACCGGGCAAATGAAACCGGAAACTATCCAAGATATCTGCTTCTGTTTGGTAATGGTACCTATGACAATAAGAACCTATTGGGCTACGGCGGCAATTTTATTCCAACATTTCAGACCCTGAGCTCACTTAGCCCTTCTACTTCATATATTACTGACGACTTTTTCGGACTTTTGGATGATAATGAAGGATTTGATGCTCAAGGTACCATTGATATTGGAATTGGGCGCTTCCCGGTGCGCACGGTTGATGAAGCCCGGTTTGTAGTGGATAAAATTTTACGTTATGATAAAAGAATTGATGGCCTGATACCTGGAACCGATGATCCCCGCTACGCCGGTATGGTGGCCAATTATGCCGACTGGCGCAATGTAATAGCTTTAATTGCCGATGACGGAGATAATAATATTCATTTTAATCAATCGGAGCAGATTGCTAATTTTATGAATAATAACCACCCGGTTTACAATCTGGAAAAAATTTACCTTGATGCTTATGAGCAGGTTACAATGGCTGGTGGATCAAGGTATCCTGATGTTAATATAGCCATTAACAGCAGGATTAATCAGGGTGCTTTATTATTGAATTATATTGGTCATGGCGGTGTTCGTGGTCTTGCACATGAGCGAATTCTTACATTTGATGATATCTTATCATGGGGTAATTTTTATAATTTGCCCGTATTTATGACTGCAACCTGCGAGTTCAGTAGTTTTGACCAACCCGACCCCAATGATCTTTCTGCAGGTGTTAGGATATTTCTCAAACCCAACGGAGGGGCATCTGCATTATTCACAACTACCCGGCTGGCATGGGCGCAAAGCAACTTTACACTCAACGATGCTTTTATGCGCAATGCTTTTATTCCTATGGAAAACGGAAAGATGCCCAGATTAGGCGATCTTATCAGGATTTCGAAGGTGCAAAGCAGTTCAAATCCCAATCTTAAGAATTTTGTATTACTTGGTGATCCGTCAATGAGAATGGCATATCCGCGTTACAGGGCTGTTACCACAGAAGTGCCTGATACACTAAAAGCACTTCAGCAAGTTACAATAAGTGGAGAAATCCATACCCCGGAAGGAACAAAAGCAACAAACTTTAACGGGATAATCTACCCCACTATTTACGATAAAAAGTCTTCTTTTACTACGCTTGGCAATGATCAGGGCAGTAATGTTGCTAATTTCGAAATGCAAAACAGAATTTTGTACAGAGGTAAGGTATCTGTTACAAATGGTGAGTTTTCTTTTTCTTTTATTGTACCCCGTGATATATCTTATATTACAGGGTTTGGAAAAATTAGCTATTATTTCGATGATGGTAAAGAAATTGACGGGCATGGATATTTTAACCAGTTTATTATTTCAGGAACGGCTGATGATTACTCCCCGGATAATGAAGGTCCGGCGATTAGTCTTTATCTCAATAACACCAACTTTCGTTCAGGCGATAAAACCGGCCCCGACCCCATATTGCTTGCCTACCTGGAAGATGAAAGCGGTATAAATACAACAGGCCAGATCGGACATGATATTGTAGCTATTTTAAATGATGATACCTTTAATCCTGTTGTGCTTAATAATTTTTACCAGTCTGATTTGGATAATTTCAAATCGGGCAGAGTCGTATATCCATTTTTCAATCTTGAAGAAGGAAATTATACACTCACTCTAAGGGCCTGGGATGTCCATAACAATGTTTCGAACGAATCCATTGATTTTATTGTTACTTCAGCACCCGGACTTAATATTACGGAGTTAATGAATTTTCCCAATCCTTTTAGTGATGTAACCTGGTTTACTTTTTCGCATAATAAACCGGCCACTGAACTAAATGTCCGTCTTGAGGTTTATACATTAACCGGTCAAATGGTTAAATCAATGGAGCAAAAAGTTTATGCATCAGGTTTTAATGTTCCGCCCATTGAGTGGAATGGCAGGGATAGCGGGGGTACTTTGCTCCAGTCAGGAATATATCTTTTTAGAGTAATTGTGAATGAAGATAATGGGGAACAGGTGAACAAAACTGAGAAACTCATGATTCTTAGATAGTAAATATTTTGATTGTCAATCGATTTATCAATATATGTGCTGAAAGCTCATAAGTTTTTTACGTACAATAAGAAAAATAAAATATCGTTATGAGGTACTGCAAAATAATTTTTACTGATAGCGAGGATAAGTTTTTAATAGAAATCAGGAATTTTTCTTAGTTTGTAAACTCTGTAACAAAAGGAAGAATGTTAATTTTTCTGTCATAACTGAAAAAAAAGATGTAGGTTTGCAAATTCGAAAGAGGAAAATCTTGCCAAATTAAACTATACTAATAAAGCATATCTTAACATCAAAATTAAATAATAATCGATGAAATTGTTTTTTTTAAAGTCAGCCGTTTTGTTTTCAGCGTTCTTTGTAATGTTTAATTCTTTAGCATTTTCTCAGGGAAGTGATGTAGAATATGGTGATGTGCTGGGGCAAAGGGTAAATACAATTACCACTGCTGTACCTTTTTTAATGATCGCTCCTGATGCACGCTCGGGTGCCATGGGAGATGTTGGTGTATCATCAAGGCCCGATGCCAACTCAATGCACTGGAATCCTGCAAAATATGCATTTGTTGAACAGGAAATGGGCCTGGCACTTAATTATACTCCTTGGCTCAGAAACCTGGTTAACGATATAAATCTATCTTACCTGAGTGGTTTCATGCGAATAGATGAATTACAAACTGTAGCTGCTTCGCTTGTTTTCTTTTCGCTCGGAGATATTCAGTTTACTGATGAAGCGGGAAACCCACAGGGGATTTACCGGCCCAGTGAGTTTGCCATTGATGTTGCTTACGCCAGAAAGTTAGGTGAATTTATTTCTGGTGGTATGGCAGTAAGATATATTCACTCAAATCTTACTCAGGGGCAGGATGTGGGATCAATGGAAACAAGACCCGGAAGGTCAATTGCTGCTGATGTTTCTGCTTATTATGAAAGAGAACTTGACTGGAGAAGAACCCCTGCTACTTTTGCTGCAGGTATCAATATCTCCAATATTGGAACCAAAATATCCTATTCCGATGATATTAACGCCAATTTTATTCCCATAAATCTGAGAATAGGACCCACTCTGAACCTTGAACTGGATGCCTATAATTCAATTGCATTTAGTCTGGATTTTAACAAACTTCTGGTTCCTTCACCCCCTATTTATGCCAGAGACCCCATAACAGGGCAGGTTCTTACTGATGATGATAATAATTATATTATCCAGGAAGGAAAAGATCCCAACCGTTCAGTAGTTTCCGGAATATTTGGCTCTTTTAATGATGCGCCTGGTGGTTTCCGCGAAGAATTACAGGAAATTACCTATGGAGCTGGTGTTGAATACTGGTACGACAGGCAGTTTGCCATCCGGGGGGGGTATTTTCATGAACACGAAAGAAAGGGCAACCGCAAGTATTTTACGCTGGGTCTCGGATTAAAGTATAATGTTTTTGGTCTCGATTTCTCCTACATTATTCCGGTTATGCAAAGAAGTCCGCTCGAAAATGTTTTGCGCTTTTCACTCACCTTTGATTTTGATGCCATAGCAACCCAATAGAAAAGAAGGTAATGAGTTTCAAGGTTGGATTTGGATATGATGTTCACCGGCTTGAAAAAGGCTACCCATTAATTATAGGTGGCACTTTAATTCCTTATGAAAAAGGCTCTGTGGGTCATTCTGATGCCGATGTTCTTATTCATGCCATTATGGATGCATTGCTGGGTGCAGGCGGTCTGAGAGATATAGGTTACCATTTCCCTGATACAGATAATAAATATAAGGGTGCTGATAGTAAAGAATTGCTGAAAGAAGTACTCGTTTTAATTAGTAATAAGGGCTATAAAGTAGGAAACATTGACGCGACGGTTTCTTTGCAAACACCCAAAATTTCCGGCTATATACCAAAAATGCAGAAAACCCTTTCGGAAATCATTCAGATTTCCACTGATGAGGTTTCTATTAAAGCAACCACCACTGAGAAACTTGGGTTTATTGGTGAAGGTAAAGGGATTGCGGCGCAGGCAGTGGTATTGATTTATTCGGACTGATATTACCTGATAATTTATACCTGTTTTATTTAACGCCTTAATTCAAATTTTTCTCCAAGGTAAACTTTTCTTACCTGTTCATCATTAGCCAAATCATCTGCCGATCCGGATTTAAGTATTGAACCCTCAAATAAAAGATATGCCCTGTCGGTAATATTAAGCGTCTCATGAACATTATGGTCGGTTATCAGTACACCAATATTCTTTTCCTTAAGCTGGCTCACAATGGTTTGAATATCTTCCACTGCTATGGGATCAACCCCTGCAAAGGGTTCGTCGAGCAAAATGAATTTAGGGTCTACTGCAAGTGAGCGGGCAATTTCTGTCCTTCTTCTTTCTCCACCCGATAAAGTAATACCCTTGCTTTTCCTGATATGCGCCAGGCCAAACTCATCAAGAAGGGTTTCCAGTTTTTCTTCCTGTTCTTCTTTGGTTTTCTTAGTAAACTCAAGTACAGCTTTAATATTATCCTCCACACTAAGACTCCTGAAAACACTTGCTTCCTGAGCAAGATAACCGATTCCACGTTGCGCTCTTTTATACATTGGTTCTTTGGTAATCTCGGTATTGTCAAGAAAAATGCGACCCTCATAAGGTTTTATCAGGCCTACAATCATATAAAAAGTTGTGGTTTTTCCTGCACCATTAGGGCCAAGCAATCCTACGATTTCTCCCTGGCTTACATCAACAGAAACATGATTAACAACGGTTCTTTTCCTGTATTTTTTAACGAGATTGTTTGTATAAAGCTTCATGTCAGGCAATTAATTATTTTCGGATTGAAATTGAACAACCCGCGGCAAAGGTAGGTAATAACGGGAAAATTTACAGCTTTATTTTGATTTTTCAAGCTCTTCCCAAAATTCAACAGCTCTTCTCAGGTGCGGTATAACAATAGTTCCGCCAACAATATTGGAAATGGCAAATACTTCAAACACCTCTTCTTTTGTAACACCTGCTTCAAAACATTTTTGCAAATGATATTTTACACAGTCATCACATCTTAAAACCATTGAAGCAGAAAGCCCTATCATCTCTTTCACTTTTGAAGATAGCGCCCCATCTGTATATGTATTGGTATCCAGATTGAAAAGTCTTTTTAGTACCAGATTATTCGCACCAAGTATCTTTTCATTCATTTTTTCGCGATATTCGTTAAATTCATTTATCATATTGTATTGCTTTAATTCTTTAGTACTCTTTATAATAAAAGGGCTT
This sequence comes from Bacteroidales bacterium, assembly GCA_007118135.1. Lineage (GTDB taxonomy): Bacteria > Bacteroidota > Bacteroidia > Bacteroidales > UBA7960 > SKVR01. The sequence goes on from SKSE01000165.1 coordinate 13,827, forward strand.
TAAATTGAAAATTTCTTTTTGCGCTGCCATTTATTAATAGTAAATTTACTTTACAAACCTACAGAAATTTTTCTTTTGGTTTTTGATTTCACAGTAACAGCTGGTTTTTTAATCAAACAAACTGATATTCAAATTTTTACAACTGATTCGGCTTGTCCGGAAAACCAAAAAATTACCGACTGTTTTTCAGGGATTAATTAATAAAAATATAATTTGCAACATACTGGAATGGACACTAAAAGTGATGTTTCTCTTAAGGCACTTTTAAAACAAATTTTTGGCTACGATAAATTTAAGGGAGATCAGGAAGCCATTATTCATAATCTTTTACAGGGGGAAGATAGTTTTGTTATTATGCCTACAGGTGGTGGCAAGTCAATGTGCTATCAGTTGCCCGCCCTCATCAGTCCGGGTACCGCTATTATTGTTTCTCCGCTTATTGCTTTAATGAAAAACCAGGTGGATGCCATCAGGAATTTTGCATCTTACGACAGTATTGCACATGTTTTGAATTCATCACTTTCCAAGGCTGAAATTATCCAGGTAAAACGTGATCTGAGCAGTGGCCTTACCAAACTATTATATGTTGCCCCGGAGTCTTTGACCAAAGAAGAGAATGTTGAATTTCTTAAGACCCTGGATATTTCATTTGTTGCTGTTGACGAAGCCCATTGTATTTCGGAATGGGGGCATGATTTCCGGCCTGAGTATCGCAGACTACGTTCTATTATTGAAGCATTTGAAAAAAAGATCCCGGTTATGGCACTTACGGCCACTGCAACACCCAAAGTGCAACATGATATCATGAAAAACCTTAATATGCTTAATGCCAGGGTTTTTAAATCATCATTCAACCGGCCTAATTTATATTATGAAATACGTTCAAAAAAGGAAGATGTAAATAAACAGATTATCAGATACATTAACAATCACCAGGGTAAATCGGGTATCATCTATTGCCTGAGCAGGAAAAAAGTGGAGGAGATGGCCGAAACACTTCAGGTAAATGGAATCAGTGCTTTGCCCTACCATGCCGGCCTGGATTCGCAGGTGAGAGTTAGTACCCAGGATAAATTTCTTAAGGAAGATATTGATGTTATTGTGGCAACCATTGCTTTTGGGATGGGTATTGATAAACCTGATGTGAGATTTGTGATTCATTATGATATTCCCAAAAGCCTCGAATCCTACTACCAGGAAACCGGCCGTGCGGGGCGCGATGATGGGGAAGGGAATTGTATTACATTTTATTCTTACGATGATATTCAGAAGCTGGAAAAATTCCTCAAAGGGAAACCGGTTGCTGAGCAGGAAATAGGTACACAGCTTTTACTTGAAACGGTTTCCTATGCAGAGTCTTCCATTTGCCGCAGAAAACTGCTTCTTAACTATTTCGGGGAAGTGTTTGAAGAAGAAAATTGTGGCTCATGTGATAATTGTTTAAATCCAAGAGAAAAATTTGAAGGAAAAGAATATATTTGCCAATTATTAGATACCATACTGGCAGTAAAAGAAATTTTTAAAACCAAACATGTAATTAACGTTATTATGGGAAAAAGCACCGGAGCTGTAAAATCCTGTAAACATCATCAGCTTGAAGTATTTGGCAAAGGAGCCGACAATGATGAAAAGTTCTGGCAAAGTATTGTAAGGCAAAGTATTATCGAAAGATTGGTGGAGAAGGATATTGAAAATTATGGCACACTTAAAGTAACCAAGAAAGGAAAAGAGTTTCTCGAGAATCCGAAATCTGTTAAAGTAAGTAAAGACAGAAACATGGATGACAGTGATGATGACTACAAAGGTGGTGCAGCTAAAACCAGCGCTACCGACAAGATGTTGTTTGCATTGCTGAAGGATTTGAGAAAAGAAATTGCCAAAAAGAATGACTTGCCACCATTTGTTATTTTCCAGGATCCAAGCCTTGAAGATATGGCCATTCAATATCCTGTAAAAATTGAAGAGCTCAAGCAGATTTCAGGCGTTGGCTCAGGCAAAGCAGAAAGATTCGGAAAGCCATTTGTTGAACTCATCAAAAACTATGTAGAGGAAAATGAGATTGAACGACCCATGGATATGGTAGTGAAATCGGTGGTAAATAAATCAGGTATAAAAGTTTATATTATACAGAATATTGACCGTAAAAAACCACTTGAAGATATTGCTTATGCCAAAGGTCTGGAGTTTGAAGAATTGCTCACTGAAATTGAAAGTATTGTAGCTTCAGGTACTAAAATCGACATCAATTATTATATCAATGAAGTAATTGATGAAGATAAGCAGGAGGAAATCTTTGATTACTTTAAAACGGCCGAAACTGATTCTTATACTGCTGCTCTCGATGAACTTGGTGAAGACGATTACACCGAAGAAGAGATCAGACTTATGCGTATTAAATTTATGTCGGAAATGGGCAATTAAGTCTTTTCCCTGAAAAATTAATGACATTTGTAATTCAATAAACAATAACCAAGGTTTGGGAAGATTTCTTAGTAATCCCAAACCTTTCTAAATTAATAAAACGGACAATGACAACAGAAACTAACACCCCCGAATCAGCTAAAACTAAAAGTCCTGAGATTCCTGCACGCTCAAAAATCTCAAATGGTACAATTATCAATGTTGTGCTTTTTATAGGCTTGATAGTATTGTACGTTGTTAATTTTTTACCATCAAAAGACGACGATTTGGTTGCAGGAACCGAGATTGAGCAGGAGATGGGTGAGATTTCCACCCGTCTTGATGAAGGAGCATTTTATATTGCTTTCGTTGATTCCGATACGTTGATGGCAAATTATAAACTTGCCAATAAAATGCGTGAGGATTTTGAGCAGGAGCAAAGACGCCTTGAAAACGACCTGCAACGGAGGCAACGGGCATTTCAGACAGAAGTGGAAACTTTTCAGCGGCAAATTCAGGCTGGAAATATATCTATGGAAAATGCGCAAGTTAAAGAACAGGAATTGATGCAAATGCAGCAGGAACTGATGCAGCTCAACGAATCATACAGTAGCCGCCTCATGGCAAAAGAACTCGAAATGAATATTGAGCTATATCAGAAAATTACCGACCTGCTTTCACGTTTTAACAGAGAAATGGGGTACGACTATATTCTTGGATTTTCACCCGGTGGAAGTATACTTTACGCAAAAGAAAAGCATGACATTACACAAAAAGTACTAAATAAACTCAATGAAGAATATGATGCACAATAGTTTTCATTACTTTTCAAAAATATTGATCATTTGCTTTTCATTTATGTGGCTTGCAGGTGAGAGTTTACTTGCAGAGAACCCCTACGCTATTGTAATTCATGGAGGAGCAGGAAATATTGCCCCTGAATCTCTTAGTCCTGAGCAGATTGAAGAGTACAATCTGAAGCTTGCCGAAGCCCTTAGTGCAGCAGAAGATATTCTGAAAGTTGGCGGCACCAGCCTGGATGCGGTAGAAACAGCTACCCGTATTCTGGAAGACTCTCCACTCTTTAATGCCGGTAAGGGAGCTGTTTTTAATATTACCGGGAATAATGAACTGGATGCTTCCATCATGTGCGGCGAAACGCATAATGCAGGTGCAGTGGCAGGAATTTCTACTGTTAAAAATCCCATTTCTGCAGCCCGTAAGGTAATGGAAAATTCGCCCCATGTGCTGCTTACTGGGCGTGGTGCCGAAACTTTTGCCTATGAACAGGGACTTGATATTGTTGATCCCGGTTACTTTTTCGATCAGCGCAGATGGAATCAGTACCGTGAGTTTATCAGAAACCAGGTAAACAGAAGCCGAAGCTATTTGGATGAAAATATTAAGATGGGTACTGTGGGTGCAGTAGCACTTGATATGCATGGAAATATTGCAGCTGGTACTTCAACAGGTGGTATGGTCGGGAAACGATATGGCCGGATTGGCGACAGCCCTATTATTGGTGCAGGAAATTATGCCAGTAATCTCTCATGTGGTGTTTCGGGCACCGGACATGGCGAATATTTTATCCGCAACATGGTAGCATACGATATTGCTGCCCGAATGCTATACAAAGAACAAAGTCTTCAGGATGCTGCTTTTCATGTAATTCGCGAAAAACTGGTTGAACAGGGAGCCAATGGCGGCATTATCGCTATTGATAAAGAGGGCAATGTAGTAATGGAATTCAATACCACTGCTATGTTTCGTGGTTTCGTAAAATCAACCGGCGAAAAAGGAGTATGGATATTTGAGGAGTAAAGGAATAGGCTTTTCCTGGAAAAAGGAAAACGGAAACCGGAGACCGGAAGCTGAGGGCGACAGCCCGAAGTCCCGAGAGCGATTAGCGATTCGGGAACGGAAGACGGATGTCCGAAGCTTATGCCGGCCTAATCCCCCTTTGAAGGGGGCTGGGGGGATGTTAATACTGAAAATTCCTGCCGAACAGAAGACGAGCCCAGCAAAGCTAAATCCGAAAAACCAAAAACAACGGACCGGGATGGCATCTCTGACAACACCTCCGGTTTTCTAAACAACTCCGGGCACGAACTGAAGTCGTACCCGGAGGAA
>SKSE01000248.1 GCA_007118135.1 Bacteroidales bacterium
ATGCCACCTTCGTTTCCTGAAGTGCCGGTGCAAGAATATCCGTACTATACCAGCCCAAACCAATGAGAGCAATGCCCAGTTTCTTTTGTTTACCGGTTAGGATACCGGGAAAAGCACTCACAGATGGTGATAAAATAGTAGCAGCTGCTCCCAAGGCGGAGGTTTTAATGAAATCTCTCCGAGTAGTTTGATTCAGATTATTTAGCATGGCTTCTAATTTTTTATGGATAGATAAAACTAAAAAAAAAATGGGTTACCCATACGAAGATAACCCATTTGATAAAACTTTTACCGGTGAATTTTTACTTCACAAAGTCTGCATTCATTAAAAATTCAAGACTTACACGCACACTTTCAAGAGGTTCAAAATTATAATCTTCTACCTCAACGACAAAATATTCCACCCCAGAGAGTTCAGCATAACCCCATATACGCTCGAAATCAATATTTCCACTTGCACCCACTTCCTGCTCATCTTTTACATGCCAGCTTTCAAATCTTCCGGGGAATCTTCTGAAATAATCAACCGGGTCTTTGCCTCCAACAACAACCCAGTAAAGGTCGATCTGGAACTTTACTTTTTCTGGATCCGTATTGTTAAGCATAAAATCAAAAATTATCTCACCTTCCAACTCTTTAAATTCTTCAGCATGGTTGTGGAAACCAAATCTTAACCCGTGGGCATTGGCTTTTGCACCTACAGCATTAAAATAATCGCAGTAACGCTTTAAACCTTCCAATGATTCATGGCCGGTTCGACCCATCCAGGGCATCACAACATATTCAACTCCGGCGGCTTTGTGCGCAGCAAATGCCTTATCCCACCAGGCCATTACTCCATCCATATCAACACCTTCAGGAATATCCTGACCGGTATGTGAACCCAAAAATTTCATACCGCTGGCTTCTACCAATTCCCTGAATTCAACAGGATCCATACCATAGAATTTTCCATCACCGTATCCCGCAGCTTCAACGAAGCCATAACCCATTTCTCCAAGGGCCTTTAATGTTCCTGCAGGGTCAGCATTCATATCATTTCTTACCGACCACAATTGGATTCCGATAAATTTTTCAGCTTCTTTATTCGCTTCTGCACAAGAAAACATCAGCAAAGAAATTACAACAACCATAATAGTTCTCATTTTTACCAGGTTTAATAGTTAATACTCAAATTAATTCTTTAACCAATACAATGCATGTCAAAAATAAGAATATTTTCCTTTGCCTGTACTATTTAAATAATGAATAGATTGCATCGGTAATATTTTAATCAAACGATTTAAACTATCTATGTTTATTGATTTAAATAGGTTTTCCCTGTTTATTTTATTAATAATACACTAAACTCAAAATAAACTTTTACGATGATTTTATTGCGATTTTCATATTTTTGCTTAATTGTTTTGCAGTTATATTTTAAAACAATTATCATGTAGATTAGCTCAATTTTCCTGAAAATAATTTCCTGGATAAAATAAATATGTCCCTAATCCGAATCCATTATCTGCAGCATGTTCCTTTCGAAGGAATAGGATGTATTGAGGAATGGATTATTGAGAATAATCACCCTGTAACAAACACAAAGTTTTTTGAAAAGCATTCCTTGCCAGGTATAGATGATTTTGACTGGTTGATCATTATGGGTGGACCCATGGGTGTATATGATGAAAGTCATTATCCCTGGCTTAAGGTAGAAAAGGATTTTATCAGAAAGGCAATTGAAGGGGGAAAAACAGTTATCGGAATCTGTCTTGGGGCCCAACTGATAGCTGCATCTCTTGGATGCAGGGTTTATCCCAACAAGCAAAAGGAGATCGGCTGGTTTAACATTGAAAATGTATCGTCTTTTGAACAAAATGAATCTCCTTTTTCTATTAATGGAAAATTGACAGTATTTCACTGGCATGGCGATACCTTTGAATTGCCTGATGGATCAACACATCTTTATTTTTCAAAAGCTTGCTTAAATCAGGGTTTTTTGTACAAAAGGAATGTGTTGGGTTTGCAGTTCCATTTTGAAGCTACACCTGAAAGCGTATATGAAATGGTAACTAATGGTGAAGATGAACTTGTTCCTGGTGCATTTATACAAAGCCGTGATTCCATATTAAGTCAAACCAAATTTTACAAAGATTCCAATAATATAATGTTCCGGATCTTACAACATTTTTCAAATCAGTTTAAAATATGAGAAAAAGAATGGCAGCTTTAATTGTAGCATCTGTATTGACAGCATTAAATCTGAGTGCCCAGACCTTTGTGCCCAATTACGATGAGTCACTTGTACCTCAATATACACTCCCTGACCCGTTATTGTTTGAAAACGGTGAGAAGGTAAAAACTGCACAAGACTGGGCAAAAAGAAGAAGAGAGATTTTCCGTTTGTTTGAAGAAGAAGTATATGGAGTATCACCGCAATGGAAAGGAAATTTAAAAGCAAGTGTGGTTTATGAAAATCTAAATGCACTTGATGGACTGGCCATCCTTAGGGAAATTAAAATTACACTTCAATACCATGATCGTGAGCTTGATTTTTATGTCCTGCTCCATCTGCCAAAATCAGTTCAGCCTGTTCCTGTTTTTCTGGGTTTTAATTTCTTTGGAAACCACACCACATCTGATGATCCAGGGATAATGGTGACTCAATCCTGGGTTAGGAACAGCCAATCGTTTGGCATTACTGATAACAGAGCAACGGAAGATTCCCGTGGATTGCGTATCAACCGTTGGCCGGCCATGGAAGTTGTATCGCGTGGATATGGGCTGGCTACAATATATTATGGTGATGTGGATCCTGATTTTGATGATGGATTTGAAAATGGAGTTCATGGGTTAATGGGCAAAAAGCATAAGGAGAATTCATGGGGTAGCATTGCAGCCTGGGCCTGGGGACTAAGCCGGGTGATGGACTTTTTTGAGACATATGAACCTGTTGATGTAAACCGGATTGCAGTTATCGGGCATTCCCGACTTGGGAAAGCTGCATTATGGGCAGGTGCAATGGATAAAAGATTTGCCATAGTTATTTCCAACAATTCAGGATGTGGTGGGGCAGCCCTTTCTATGCGAAGATTCGGAGAAACCGTTGGACGAATCAATTCCAATTTTCCACACTGGTTTGCAGGCAACTTTAAAAGATACAATGAAAATGAAGACCTTTTGCCGGTTGACCAACATCAGTTGCTTGCCCTTATTGCGCCAAGGCCGCTTTATGTTGCCAGTGCCGAAGAGGACAGATGGGCCGATCCTAAAGGAGAGTTTCTGGCAAGTGTTGAAGCAACTCCTGTGTATCAGTTGCTCGGTTTCACAGGGCTACCCGTTAATGAAATGCCTGGTTTGAATCAACCTGTACACGGTACTATTGGGTATCATATTCGTTCAGGTGTGCATGATATTGTACTATACGACTGGGAGCAATACATGAATTTTGCTGATAAATTTTTTAAGAATAAATAGTAGTAAAGTATTTGATAATCAATAATATGAGAAAAATTGCTTTGATTCTATAAATTCAACAGTATACATAACATTCAATTCTCTGTCACTTTGTTTCGCTATGGCATGTTTATCATAGATGCCATATATTATAAGGTTAACAAGATTTAATCAAAAAAAGAGTAATTTGAAATTCGATTTAAAAAAATATTCAACCCAAAAAACAAGACTAATGAAAATGGTAAAACTGATTTTTATGAACTTCCTTTCAATTGCTAGTCTATCAATACTTGTGTTGAATTCAAGTTGCGATTGTTTCGGACAGACTAAAGAATCTATTTCGCGCCTGTATGTTAAATATCAGAGCCATATGTGGGGCGATCCCCAGGGCCGTGCCCTGTTCGATATGGCTGCTGTGGCCATCCTGAAAAACTCCGACTGGGCTGAGAGCTATATTCATCCCGCCCCAATATTTAAAGACGGACAATGGGTTGAAAGGCCCAACAATCCTCGCAAGATAACCATCTGGGAGTGGTTCGGTATTTATACCATCCCGGTAGATTTTTTCTATACCATGGATAATTACGTAATTGCTGAAAGACCGTGAGCATTATCAGTCCAACATTTTATGGCAGCACGACAGTATTGCCGATTGGCGAAGTACCAACGTGTAATTGTAAATGTTTTGCCCTAAAACTTCTGATAAACTGTCAAAAATGTAACTCATATTTTATATAGTTTTGAACAAGTAGTCTGTCTGAAAATCTTAAATTTTGATTTATAGTTTCCCTAAAAATAGTATGTTAACCTATCTAATTGAGATATTTATTATGAAACAGGCCAATCATCTACCAGAGTACAGGAATAATTGTTTTATAACCTGCATTTTATTGCTTCTGATAGCAATGGCAGCATGTGCGCCACAACCAGAAAGAGAAAGAATGAATATAATTGTAACTACTCAAACCGAAGGTTTTCGACACAGCAACATTCCTGTTGCGGTAAAAGCATTAAAGAACCTTGCAATAGAAAATAACTGGCAATTATTCCACACTGAAGAACCACACTATTTCAAAAAGGAGAACCTGGACACTCTGGATCTGATTATTTTTCTTCAAACCACAGGAAATATTTTTGAAGATGAGCAAAAGCAAGCAATTGAAAAATTTGTTGAGGAAGGAGGCGGTTTATTGACTATCCATTCAGGCACAGTTACAGAAAATGACTGGAAATGGTATATCGATAATCTTGGAGCGGTTTTCATTGGCCATCCGCCTGTGCAGGAAGGCAGGCTAATTATTGAAGACAGGAACCACCCGTCAACTGTATTTTTTCCTGATTCTATCTGGGTCATTGAAGACGAATGGTACTTTTTTGATCGAAACCCTCGTCAAGACGTACATGTGGTAATATCTATTGATAAAATGAGCAATGATGCAGATAACAATAAATGGTTTGATGGTTTGGAACAAGGTTTGGGCCACCACCCATTGGTATGGTATAAGCATGTTGGGCAGGGACGTATTTTTCAAACGGCACTGGGGCATCCTGAAGAACTGTATTCAGATCATCTCTTCATCAAGCATTTAGAAGGTGCAATTTTTTGGACTGCCGGTTACAAAGATTAATTCCCATAAGAATTTATTTTCCCCAATCAGTAATTATTCACAATGTTCGAAAATGAAAATTGCGCAAACCTTTGCATGATTTAATTAGTTTTGCATTAATAATTAAATATGTGCAGCAAACTTAATTATGAGTATAAGAAAGCGAACGACAATTCAGGATATTGCTAAAGCGCTGAATACAACAATTTCTACAGTTTCAAGGGCATTACAGGATCATCCCAGGATCAGTGTTGCAATGCGCGAGAAAGTAAAAAAATATGCCGAAGAACATGATTATCAGCCCGATTTTCGCGCTGCAAGCCTGAGAAAAGGCCTTGCTAATACTATCGGTGTATTGGTTCCTCGTATTGATATACACTTTTTTGCCAGAGTATTGAGGGGAATTGATGAAGTGGCTTCAGAGAAAAACTATAATGTGCTTATTAGCCAGTCATACGACTCTCTCTCAAAAGAAATTAATCTTATTAAGAACCTGACATACGGAAAAATTGATGGGCTAATAGCGTCAATTTCCATTGAAACAAAAAACGGAAATCATTTTGAACCCCTTCTGAAAAAGGGAATTCCCCTGGTGCTGTTTGACAAAATCATTGAATCTTTAAATGTAAGTAAAGTTATCATCGATGACCGGCAAGGAGCTTATATGGCAGTAAAGCACCTGATAGAAAATGGATGTAAGCGTATTGGTCATTTTGCAGGACCACAGTATCTAAACATCTACAGATACAGAACACAGGGTTATATTGATGCATTGAAAGACCATGGAATGGAGATAGATGAAAGTATCATTTTTCAAAACATGCTTGAACAGCAAAAAGGATATGAATTGATGGATCAACTTCATAAAATGGAAAACCCTCCTGATGCTATTTGCTCTGCCAACGACTTTGCTGTTATAGGGGCAATTATTCGTGCAAGAGAGTTAGGGATAAAAGTTCCGGATGATATTGCTTTTACAGGTTTTGCCAACGAACCCATGGATGCCATTTTTGAACCTGCTGTAAGTTCAGTTGAACAAAGCCCTATCTCAATGGGGCAGGAATCAGCAAGACTACTAATTGAGCAAATGGAAAATAAAAATATTGAATACAAACCAAGAACTATCGTTCTTATGCCCAGCCTTGTGGTAAGAAAGTCATCCTTAAAATCAGGATGAAAATCAAGGATGCAGATTTGATACCCTGGGAGAAACTTCTTTGAGCTATTACATAACACCCATAAGTATTATTGAGATATTTTCTTGCCTTTACAAAGTGCATCAGATTAAAGAGTTTATAGTTTTATTGCCGGGCAATTTTGTCTGTTAAGGGCATCATTTGTTAGGTATACGATTCATTTATTCTTTGCTTAAAGCGGCATATTTTATCAATAGATTTTCTTTACATTTTAATTCTTTATAAAGCCTTTTTTGGGTTCTCTGTATTCATACCTCTTAATATCGTAAAAAGATTATGTGAATTAACCTGTATCTAAACTTTTCTTAAATCTTCTTGTTATTGATATTGAAAATAATTAACTAAAAAAATATTTTTATGACCACACTTAAACCCGGCGACAAAGCCCCCGATTTTAAAGGAAAAGACGAGAACGGAAAAGAAATCAAACTTGCTGATTTCAAAGGAAGTAAACTTGTGATCTATTTTTATCCTAAGGACAGCACTCCCGGTTGTACATCACAAGCCTGCAATCTGAGAGATAACTATGATTTGCTGCTCAGCAAAGGATACAAGGTAGTAGGTGTAAGTGGCGATAGTGAAAAATCGCACCAGAAATTCATTGAAAAGAACAATTTGCCATTCCCGCTTATTGCCGATACTGAAAAGGAAATTCTTAAATCTTTTGGCGTATGGGGCCCCAAAAAATTCATGGGCAAAACTTATGATGGCATTCACCGTACCACCTTTGTCATTAATGAAAAAGGTGCAATTGAAGAAGTGATTGCCAAGGTAGATACGAAAAATCATACAGCACAGATTATACCATCGTAAGAGTATTGTATCCTGATTTCTGGAAAATTTTAAAACCGCATCTTTTATTGCTACAATAAAGATGCGGTTTTTCATTATGTAAAAATGATGATACCTTTAAAAAATTTCTTCAACCAATTAATTCAATTCAATTATTCGTAATTTTAGTATCTAAACTTTTTTCCCCCTAATAGCATTTTTTTAGCACTTGTATAATGTGTTGTTTATGAAAAAACTGTCCCTTTTAATAACCCTTCAGATTATAATTTCTTTCTCCGCAATGACGGAGGTAAACATATCCTTTACGGTGGATATGAATAATGCTTCGGGATTTAACCCTGAAATTCACCAGGTATTTCTATCGGGAGCACGTCATGATGCACAGGTTGGTATAGGTCCCTTTGTGGTATGGCCCATGCCCGGATCGGAGCCGGGTCTGGAAATGTTTGAAACCGATGATGCAGGGTTTTATTCCATTACCATTTCCAATGTAGCTCCTGAAACCTATGCCTACAAATATTTTCTTGTGGAGAATGGTGTACCTACCTGGAGCCTGGGTGAATGGGGCGGTGACCCTAACAGGATTGTTGTTGTTGGAGATTCGGATACTACCTTTATCAATACGTGGGGCATTATCGGGGATGACTCTGAGCCTGATCCAGTCATCAACGAAATCCTTGCTTCCAATTCATCTGTTCTGGATGATGAAGATGGCGACTCAGAAGACTGGATTGAGATTTACAACAGGGGTACTTCGATAGTGAATCTGCAGGGATATGGCCTTTCGGATGATCCGGATAATTTAATGAGATGGGTTTTTCCCAATGTATCAATTAATCCCGGTGAGTACCTTTTGGTATGGGCATCGGGAAAAGACCGCAGCAATCCCGGTGCACCACTCCATACCAATTTCAGGATTTCTTCTGCCGGCGAGCCGGTAATACTTGCCAGCCCGGAAGGTGAAATCATTGACCAGGTGCCTGAAGTGCAACATACTACCGATGTTTCCTTTGGCAGACTTCCCAATGGTACCGGCGAATTCTTTTACCTTACCCAGCCTACTCCATGGAGTATGAATGAAGGACCATCATACGAATCGCTCCTTCAACCGGTGCAGTTTTCTCATCCCGATGGTTTCTATACTTCAGAATTTCAGCTTACTCTTACATCCCCCGATCCCGGAACTACCATTCATTATACCTTTGATGGTTCAGAACCTACAGATGATTCTCCTGTTTTTACAGTGCCTGTTACCATAGCCGGCAGAGCAGGAGAAAGCAATACCATTTCCATGATACCTACCAATAACAATCCTAATCCCGGCCCACCCTATTTCGAGGGATGGCAGCCCCCGGTGGGAGAGGTGTTTAAAATCAATGTGGTAAGGGCAAAGGCCTTTCGGCCTAATGCGCTCTCCCCGAAAACTTCTACCTATAGCTACATGGTAGATGATGCAGCACTTACCCGTTACAGCCTGCCCATTTTCTCCATTGCCACCAACAACGAGAATCTTTTTGATGATGATATTGGGATTTATGTGCATGGCAATCACCAAAATTACTTCAAGGATGGATGGGAAAGACCTGCACATATATCCTTTTGGAATCCATATGGAGAGACGCAGTTTAAGGAAGATATCGGAATAAGGCTCAATGGAAATACTACCAGGAGCCGTCCCCGAAAAGCTTTACGCATTATTGCACGCGGACAGTATGGCAACTCCTGGATCAACTATCAGCTGTTTCCCAATAAAGATACGGATATGTTTAAGCGTTTTATACTTCGCAACTCGGGAAATGACTGGGATCATGCCATATTCAGGGATGCATTTTTTCAGTATCTGGCCAAAGACTTGAAAGTCGAAACCCAGTATTATTTTCCAGCCATAGTGTTTATCAATGGGGAGTACTGGGGCATCCACAATGTAAGAGATAAGTACGATAACCGGTACATAACCGGAAAATACGGTATTCCAGAGCAGGAATTTACAATCTTAAGCAACAATGCAGTCTTCCGGTGGGGCAATGAGGCAGGAAAGGCCCATTATGATTCATTATCTGACTACATTAAAAAAAACAGCATGCAAAGTAATACACATTATAATTATGTGCTTACACAAATGGATGTGGAGAGTTTTATCGATTTTCAACTGACCCATATTTATGTAAAGAATACCGACTGGCCCGGCAATAATGTCCATTTCTGGCGATACTTTCGTGATGAATATTCCCCTGAAGAGGGAGTAAAGGATGGTCGCTGGCGATGGTTTATTCACGATACTGATTTCGGATTTGATCTTCCATTTTATTATGTCACAGGCCTTAATGATGGTCCTGCTCATAATACACTCGCTTTTGCCACCGAACCCAACGGACCTGAATGGCCCAATCCGTTATGGTCAACCAGGATGCTGCGCAATCTGCTTGAAAACAATGATTTCAGGCAAAAATTCATCATCCGGTATTGCGATCTTTTGAATACAACCTTTGATGCAACCCATGTTGTAAGTGTCCTGGATTCCGTTGCAGATGCGCTTACCCCCGAAATGCAGGAGCATATTAATCGCTGGCGCAGACCGGTTGATATGAGTGAATGGAACTACAATGTGCAGGTGATGCGCGATTTTGCCCTGCAAAGAGTTGATTACCAGTTCCAGCATATGAAAGATAAATTTGGGTTGAATGACCTCGGCCAGTTGGTTGTAGATGTTTCCAATAATGCTCACGGTTACGTTAAGGTAAATACAATGCACATTACTACTTCCACAATGGGAGTATCTTATGATCCCTATCCATGGTCAGGCTCCTATTTCCAGGGTTTGCCTATGCGGCTTGAAGCCATTCCGTTTGAAGGGTTTGAATTCAGTCACTGGTCAGGCGATGCTTCAGGTTCAGATAATACGGTAACCCTGACAATGGGCACCGGAGTACAAGTTACTGCTCATTTTGTGGAAACCAATGAAGAATTGATCCATTTCTGGTTGTTTGATACTACCCTTGAAAATGACACTCCTCTACAAACCATCGATGCTACCTTTAGTCAGTTATCAGGTGCAAAAATCAATTATCACTCTGCATTGGAAGGATATCCATTTGATGAAACCCATCCTGATTGGCGTAAAGCATCCATGGAAAGAAGAAACAGCCCCACTCAGATAAATTACCGTGAAGACGGGAACAACAATATTACCTATTCGGAATCTAATATGAGAGGTCTGCAGGTAAGACAGCCATTTACCGTTGACGGTGGTGAGAATACCATGTTTTTTGAAAGCCCTGTGCAAGGATTTAAGAATATTCAATTTCAGTTTGCAGCCCGGGATGAGGGAGCTGCTGATAACCTGTTGATCGATTATTCGGTTACTGAAGAAGAAAACTGGATATCAACCGGATTAGAAACACTAACACATTCACTGAGTGGAAGTTATCAGCTTTTTACGGTAGATCTTACAGGCATTGCCACAGCCGACAACAATCCCCACCTGAAGTTTCGCATACGGTTTGAAGGTGAAGATATGGGTGCTGATGATGGCAATCGGCTTACCTTTAACAATTTCTCGGTTACAGGATACGATCTTTCAGTCCATGTGCCGGACATTTATTCTGATGATACTTCCTCTTTGACCATTTTTCCAAACCCTGCCGGCAATTTCATTTCTGTTGCCGGAGTTACCGATGTTGAGTCTCTTTTGATTTATGATGTTTCGGGGAGGGTTGTTCAAAAAGCTTATTCCTCGTACATTGATATTTCCAAACTTCAAAACGGATTATACATTGTCAGGAGTTTTTCAGCAAACGGTAGGGTTAAAAGCGGGAAATTCGTAAAGGTGCTAACCGGTAATTAAGGCTAAAAACATAACGGATGCTCATCTTAAGCTTCCGTTTTTTATTCTTTTGTGAATTAGATTTATTTCATCTTTATTTTAGCTTCGAGTTAAATAAATGGACTGAGCCCTTATATTGGTCCTAAAATTTTAAATGAGGTAAGATATATCTAAACCCCTGTCTTCTTATCCCACAACTCAATATGCTCTCTTGATGAATAGCGAACGCTTTCCCTGACTGCTATTTCAACAACGGTATTTCTGATTCTGTGCAGCCCTTCGCGGGTGCCACCCAACGGCATCAGGATGATTTGATTTCGTTTTATCAAACCGGACTTGATGAAAAATTCGTCAATTTCTTCCCAGTCTTCATTTTGGGCTACAACAAACTTGAACCAGGCATTGCTGAGCGAAGAAAGATGTTTGATGATTGCAGGCTGGTATCGCAGTTTATGGGGATTGCCGCTGTGTTTGAGTTTGGGACTGTTGTTCCACACATCGATAAGTCTGGCAAACTCGGGATCAGGCATAAGAGTGCATTCATTTTCAATCTCGGTGAAGGGCTTAAAACCGTACCTTTCAACAAAAGCTTGCAGAAATAGTGTAAGTCCCTTTTGCTGTTTCATGGGGCTTCCCCCAGTGAGTATCAGATGTTGTCCGCTATGAAGTTTATTCACCAGGTCGGTCTGGTCAATCAACGTCCAGAGTTCTTCAAAAGTATAGGGATTTCCGGCTCTCCAAACTTCCTTGGTATCACACCACCAGCAGTTTTGTGTACAGTGCTGTACCCTCAGAAATGCAGCGGGTTGCCCAAGGTTAATTCCTTCTCCCTGTATGGTGTCGTAGAAAAACTCAGCAATTTCAAGAAAAGGTTCCTGATCCGGTTTGGGTTTTTGAAATTTCGGATGGGAGCCTATGATGGTTTTAACAAAATCCATAATTGATAAATCGCGATAGGGTTTGTGAGTTCTTTTTCAGGAAATTAAATCCTGTATTCAATCATTACCTGTTAATAACACTTTCGTTAATGATTTTGTTGACGGGTAAATTCACCCTGTGCTATGACAAATTTAAGCATTCTGTGTTTTGAAATGTTTTTTCCTAATTTTGATTCCTGATAACGGGAAAAGGAGATCAAGCCAAAATCAAAATGTTGAATTGAATGAAAGAAAATCAGCAGAGCATTATTAAAGAAACTGAGAATTTTGTAAAAAACGAACTGTCCGGTGCTGAGGGAGGTCATGACTGGTGGCATATATGGCGGGTGTGGAAACTTTCAGTAAAAATTGCAGAGACTGAACATGCCGATTTGTTGGTAGTTGAGCTGGGTGCTTTGCTTCATGACATTGCCGATTCCAAATTTCACCATGGAGACGAAACCCTTGGGCCGCAAAAAGCCCGGAGTTTTCTCGAATCTCTCAAGGTTGATGAATCTGTTATTGACCATGTGGTGAAAATTATTGCGAATATTTCTTTCAGTGCAGGAAAGGGAAAACAATCCTTCCGGTCAAAAGAGCTGGATATTATTCAGGATGCCGACAGGCTGGATGCAATGGGTGCCATAGGAATTGCAAGGGCTTTCAATTATGGTGGATTTAAAAACAGGCAAATGTACAATCCGGCAATCAAACCCAAAATGAACATGACCAAAGAAGAGTATAAGCTGAACAATGCACCCACAATCAATCATTTTTTTGAGAAGCTCCTTTTGTTAAAAGATAAGATGAACACCGGTATCGGAAAAAAAATAGCCATTCAACGGCACGAATACATGGAAAAGTTTTTGACCCGGTTTTACCGGGAATGGGAAGGAAATATTTAATTGGTTACTGATTTTTTGAGTTGGTAAATCCCAGGTTTTCTGAAAAAAGAACTCGTAAAGTGCTTTATTTTAGGCTGTTATAAGTCCCGGTATTTTTCCTGTATTCTTTTTATAATTTGAAGGTATATTTAAAAATTTATATGGTAATTTTGCCCCTGTTGGTTGAATTTTTCGTAAATTTAATAAAACGATATTTCTGAATTTTCATATTAATTGAGCTTATGAGCAAAGAAAAAGAGAACGGAAAAAATGTGAATGCCGAGAAACTAAAGGCATTGCAACTTACCATGGATAAAATTGAAAAATCCTATGGTAAAGGCACGGTAATGAAGCTGGGCGATTCGCCGGTGGTAAGTATAAGCAGTATTTCATCGGGAAGCATTTCCCTTGACCATGCGCTGGGAATCGGTGGTTTTCCGCGCGGACGTATAGTTGAAATTTATGGCCCGGAGTCATCCGGTAAAACCACTCTGGCTATCCATGCCATTGCCGAAGCGCAAAAGGCAGGTGGTATTGCAGCTTTTATTGACGCAGAACATGCATTTGACAGCACTTACGCCAAGAAGTTGGGTGTGGATATTGACAACCTTCTTGTATCGCAGCCCGATAATGGTGAGCAGGCTTTGGAAATTACAGAAAACCTGATTCGTTCAGGAGCTATTGATATCATTATCATTGACTCGGTAGCTGCTCTTACTCCAAAAAGCGAGATTGAAGGCGAAATGGGCGATAGCAAAATGGGGCTACAGGCCCGTCTGATGTCGCAGGCACTCAGAAAACTGGCAGGTACCATCAACAAAACCGGTTGCTGCTGCATCTTCATTAACCAGTTGCGCGAAAAGATCGGTATTATGTTTGGCAATCCCGAAACCACGACCGGTGGTAATGCTCTTAAGTTCTATTCTTCCGTAAGACTTGATATTCGTCGTATATCGCAGATCAAAGATGGTGACAGTGTTACCGGAAACCGTGCCAGGGTAAAAGTTGTAAAAAACAAACTTGCACCGCCATTTCGTCAGGCCGAATTTGATATCGTATATGGTGAAGGAATTTCCAAAACCGGGGAGATCATTGATCTGGCAGTAGATCATAATATCATCAAGAAAGCCGGTTCCTGGTTCAGCTATGGCGATACCAAACTGGGGCAGGGTAGGGATGCCGTTAAAAACCTGTTGATTGACAATCCCGAACTGGCCGAAGAGATTGAAGCCAAAATCATTGAGGCGCTTTCAGCAAAAAAGTAAAAACTCCAAAGGTTTCAACAAAAGTGGTCCGACAACTTTCAATGTTTCGGACCACTTTTTTAATATGACTCTGCGTCTCTCTGTCTCCCCAGTAAAAAATTAGATTTTTCCCATTAACACCACACTCTCCACATGCTGTGTATGCGGAAACATATCCACAGCCTGTACTTTTTTTACCTTGTAACTCGCCGACAACATTTCAATATCACGGGCCTGGGTTGCCGGGTTGCAGCTTACATAAACAATTCTGTCAGCTTCTGATGCGATTATTTGTTTCAGAACATCCGGGTGCATGCCTGCCCTGGGAGGATCGGTGATTATGACATCGGGTTTGCCATGGCGCTCCATAAATTCAGGGGTTAAAACCTTTGCCATATCTCCGGCTTCAAAAACCAGGTTGTCAAGTTTATTGAGCCTGGAGTTTTCACGGGCATGGGAAACGGCTTCTTCAATATATTCAATACCCACTACCTTTTTTGCTTGCGGGGCAACAAAGTTTGCGATGGTGCCTGTGCCGGTATAAAGGTCGTAAACAAGTTCATTCCGGGTCAGCTCTGCAAAATTACGTGCTACTTTATAGAGTTCATAAGCCTGCCGGCTATTGGTTTGATAGAAGGATTTGGGCCCTATCCTGAATTGCAAACCTTCCATTTCTTCTGTAAGATATAGTTCCCCGGCAAAATGAACCGGCTCAAGATCGGCAATGCTTGTGTTCTGTTTATCATTGATCATGTAATAGACAGAAATGATTTGGGAGAAACTATCCCGGATATACTTCAGCAGACTCTCTCGTTTATCTTCTTCACCCGAAAAAAGAACAAGAATAAGCATAAACTCTCCTTTTTCATTGTTGCGGATAATGATATTGCGCAGCAAACCGGTTTTGGTTCTGAAATCGTAAAAGTCAATATTAATTTTTATTGCGAATTCTTTTATGCCAAGCCTGATATCATTGGAAGGTTCGGGTTGCAGCCAGCACTTGTTAATATCAAGTACTTTGTCATAGAAGCCGGGAATATGATACCCCAGGGCTTCAGAATTTTTAATTTCTTCGCCACTTTGAATTTCATCAGGGGTAAGCCACCTGCGGCTGGCAAAGGTATATTCAAGTTTATTACGATAAAATTGTGTCTCAGCCGATCCCAGAATAGGAATTAGCTCGAAAGGATAGTTTACTTTTCCAATCCTTTCAATATTGTCAGTAACCTGCTTTTGTTTGTAACGGAGTTGTTCATCGTAGCTGAGATGTTGCCATTTGCAACCGCCGCAAATTCCAAAATGTTCACAGAAAGGTTTGGTTCGGGAAGTTGATTTTTCATGAAATCGGATGATCTCACCTTCCAGGTGCCGGCGCCGGGTTTTCTTAATTTGAATATCCACCACATCGCCCGGTGCACCATAATTTACAAAAATAACCATATCATTATGCCTTGCAATGGCTTTGCCTTCAGCAGCCACCCCGGCAATGGTAACATTCTCAATAACCTTGTTAAATAATTGTCGTTTGTTGCTTCTGCTCATTTGGATTTAAATATCGGGTTATACAGTAAACAGGTAGACTGGTCGCCCTTTAATAAATGGATTTGATTATTCATTAGTGACTATTTTTTCAAAGTCAACACTATTCAAATATTCAAAAAAAGTCTTTACTCTTTCAGAGTTTTCATGGTTTTGAAGGAAAATTGCTATTTCATTCATTTTATCCTGAATATCTACTTCCACTTTTTTAGACATGATCAACTGTTTTAAGTCCTCAGGAGTGTGAATTTCGGTTCCCAAAATTTTTAATTCTTTCTGCAAATAAGGAAAGTGAATTTTTGTATTACTCATCAGAAAACTGAAATCATAAATATCTCTTGCTTTCATCCGTTGGGTCAAAGCTAAAGCTTTCATAGAAAACAATATTTCCCTTTTGGGTAAATAAACAGGGAAGTAAAATCCGAACCGGTTAATAAAATGAAGCTCTTTGTCATATTCAACACGGTTTCTCTGAATATCAATTTTTATCCATATTTTTTTTCTTGGATCTTCAAGTTTGTAATATTTTGCTGCTCCGGGAAAGATGATCTTACAATAGTTATCAGTATTCTTATAATTATGTTCAATAAAACAGTTGATGCCTTCTTTCTTAATTTCATCAGCAATTTTATCAAATACTACCCTGAGAATTTCTTTGTCATTTCCGAAAAAATCAAAATCAAGGTCTTCACTGAAACGATCAAGTCCATAACAAAATCTTAAACTTGTACCTCCAATAAAAACAAGTTTGTTAGCAAATTTATTTTTGGAAACCTTAGCAAGTACCAGGGTTTGCAAGTATTCTTTAACCAAATGCTGCCTGAAAAACGTAGACCTTAGGTTTTCAGGGTATTGCTTTACAATATCTTCAAGGGATATCATGATGTTTAAAAATGTTACTGATGTTTATTTCTACAGTTTTATTTTTTGATTGGTAAATATACTTTTTCAATACTATTTTGTTCAGTGCTGCTAAGACACTCCTGTCAAATCTCAGTTCCAGGATTTCATTTTTTGAAAGTAGTCCTTTTTTTAAATAAATATAATCAAAAAGTGCTTTTTCAATAGAAGCTATTTTTACCGTTCTTTCAATGTTTTTACCATAAAGAGGAATTTCAATTTTCCGAAGTTCATAACCATGATATAGTTCTGTTTTCAGATTTCGGTAGTTGAATTTGCCGAAAGATGTATGAAATGCGGCAGTTTTTTTGGTACTGATGGATGTTAAGGCAAAAACAGCTTCGGGGATAAGCGATGCTGATGACATAACATACTCAAGACTTAAATAGGAGGGTTCATAAATTTTATTGGCAATAAGATATTCAAGTCCTTTTGTGTCCTCGAATTCACTGAATATATAAACTCCTTTATTGACAGGGATAATATACTTCTTTTTTGCCCATTCATATAGCCGTCTCCGATCAATATTGCCAAAAACCCCATAGATGTCTTCATACGAAAACACCACAAACGATATCATCTTATTATGGAATTCTTTAAAAAGCATATTGCAAAAATAGAAATATATTTCTTATAGTAGTTAAAAAAAGTGACAAAAAGAAACAAATATAATAAGTATTACATGATAAATCGATGCTTAAAATTAATTGTACCTTAAATCTGTTTGAACATGGAGCAGGTTAGAAGCGTTTTTTATGTGATTTCGAAAGCATAAATCAATTAAATAATTTGACTTCACTACCCAATCATATCATCTTTTTTGATGGTGTTTGCAATCTTTGCAATAGCTCGGTAAATTTCGTTATCAGGCGCGATAAGCGAAATATTTTTCACTTTGCATCATTGCAATGGCCCATCGCAAGGCAGGTTCTAAAAAAAAACTATCCTGATGGGAATGATTTTCAAACCATCCTGTATTATGAGAATGGAAAGGTATTTGAAAAATCAACAGCAGTGTTGCGAATTGCCAGACAACTGGGCTATCCATGGAAAGCAGGTTATGTATTTATGGTTATTCCGAAATTTATAAGAGATTCAATCTATATGTTTATCAGCCGAAACCGTTATAAATGGTTTGGTAAGAGAGACGAATGCATGATTCCTTCCCCTGAGCTAAAAAATAAATTTCCTGGTTCGTCGCTTTAAAATCCTGTTGGCCACCTTTCCCATCAGGTTAATCTAATGTTTTAGTTTTCAGAAAAATGAAGCATTTTTCTTTTGATTTTAAATCAAAACCTTTTTCATATATTTGCCCCCAAATTACCCATACATCAATTAAAACAAAACATAAAGCTAACTATTAAAAAAGGAGATTTTATTATGACTAACGTAATGACTGAAAAGTTAAACTCACAACAGCTTATTGAACTGGAAGATAAGTATGGCGCACATAACTACCACCCACTGCCGGTAGTACTTTCACGCGGTGAAGGTGTATTTGTGTGGGATGTGGAAGGAAAACGTTACTATGATTTTCTTTCAGCGTACTCTGCTGTGAATCAGGGTCATTGCCATCCAAAAATTTTAGATGCACTGGTAGAACAATCCAAAACTCTGGCTCTTACTTCAAGAGCTTTTCATAATGACGTACTCGGAAGGTATGAAAAGTATGTAACCGAATATTTTGGATACGACAAAATTCTTCCTATGAATACCGGTGCCGAAGCTGTTGAAACAGCTATCAAACTTACCCGTAAGTGGGCTTACAAGAAAAAAGGTATTCCTGAAAACATGGCGAAAATCGTGGTTTGCGAAAACAACTTCCACGGCCGCACAACAACCATCGTTTCCTTCTCAAACGATCCCGATGGTTATGGCGATTATGGCCCTTTCACTCCCGGGTTTATTCGTATCCCTTACAATGACGCTGATGCTCTTGCTGAAGCACTAAAAGATCCGCATGTAGCAGGATTTATGGTTGAACCTATTCAAGGCGAGGC
>SKSE01000195.1 GCA_007118135.1 Bacteroidales bacterium
GAGTAAACCGGGGAATGATCAACCCTGCACTTCTTTTTCACTCGCCCAATTGCATTGATTTCAGCCTGGTTACTGCCCACATGGGAGGACAAAACAACTACCTGTATCTTCCTGCCGGTGATTTCAGAGCCGGTGATTTTTTCAGTTTCCAGTCCCGCATTCTTGATAATTACAGGACCTATTTTTCCGAAAGGCAGCAGGAGGAAATTTATAATGGTTTTTTGTATGGCAGGCTTCAGGGCCCATCGGTAAGATTTCGCTACAATAATCATGTTTTTGCCTTTACCAATGGCTTAAGAACGTTAAGTTCGGCAAAAAAAATTCCCGGGCACATGGTACGATTTGCTCGCAGAGGTCTTACCTATTCTCCCCAGCATAATATCATTTATGCAGAAAACAAACCCTTTCAGATAGCTACCCTGGGCTGGATGGAGGCAGGACTGAGCTATGCCACTGAACTATCAGCCCAAAGATCGCATAATCTTACTGCAGGCGCCAGCGCCAGATTACTGCTTCCCTATCATGCCGGATCAGTCAGATCGGAAGATCTTACTTATTTTGTTACTCCACAGCAAAATGTTTACATCGACAGGTCCAATGCCAAAGGTTACGGGTCACTTCCCCTGGATTATAATACTATGGAGCATACCGGTTCAGACCTTTTGATCAGGGGCCGGGGCGTTTCCTTCGATCTGGGCATCGCCTATACACAGTCAGCACAAAACCTGAGAAGCATGAGAGGGAGAAGGGTAAGCACAGCATTTTCAGGAGAATCCTATATTTACCAGATCGGCTTCTCGCTTCTTGACCTGGGTTTTGTAAACATGTCCCGGGATACCCGTTATTACGAATTTGATGACGTAGAGCTGATATGGGAAAACCCGGATATGGAAGATTATAACAATCTGGATGAAATGCTCGATGACATGGAGCAGGGCCTGATATCAGGTGAAATAATCCGTACACAGGGAGAATCATTCAGAATGTACCTTCCCTCCGGAGCAAGCATACAGGCCGATTATAACCTGGGAAACAATCTTTTTGCGTATTTTTTGTGGGTACAGGACCTGCCGCTGGCAAAAACCAGGGTATCACGGCCATCTTATCTGGGTATTGTTCCACGATATGAAACCCGCTGGTTCAGTGTGTCTTTACCCCTCACGCTTCATGAATACAGACTGCCCAGGGCCGGCATTGCATTTCGTTTCGGCTTTCTTACCATTGGTGCAGAACAGGCAGGTGGTATCCTGAACATCAACGACATGGATGGAATGGATATTTATTTCTCCATTCAATGGGGTTTTGAATACTGTAAACTATCCAGAAGAAGGACGTCTCGATGCATCAACCATTGGTATTAGCCTATTCCGACCTATGCACCGGACGGACGAAATAAATACCTGAACCCGAAAATCATTACAATCAGCATTGTCAATGCCCCCAGTGCTGCTGCAATAACGATTGATGTAAAATCAGACTGTCGTTTGATTATGATTCCCACAAATGCCCAGATAACTGCCAGGGCAAGGAAAGGGTTATTGAGCCGCAAAAGTGCAATGGCAGAAATGATGGTTCCTGCAGCGATCATAATAATGGCCCATGCTTCTTCTGATATGCCCCAGCCAGCCCAGTTGTAATTTACCAGTAATGCCGTAACATTGGCAATGGTGGCAATGCCGATCCAGCCCAGGTAAATACCAAATGTGGCTTTGACAATACCTGCCGGAAATATCCTGAGTTGGTAATTGATATAAATCAGGGAAGCCAGCAGGCCCAGCATGATCAAAAGAGATAGCGGAAGTTTCTGGTAATGCCAGGCGAATATCCATAACGCATTAAAAATG
This sequence comes from Bacteroidales bacterium, assembly GCA_007118135.1. GTDB lineage: Bacteria > Bacteroidota > Bacteroidia > Bacteroidales > UBA7960 > SKVR01. The sequence goes on from SKSE01000195.1 coordinate 1,845, forward strand.
CAGGAGATCACAAAAGCCCAGCCTATTGCTGAAACGAGCTCTTTATTGGCTTCCAAAAATTGCATAACAATAAAAACAGCCACCAGCAGATAAATGATTCCCCAGATGGAAAAGGTAATGCCTGCCGGGACAAACAGATTGGGATATTCAGCTGAAAGCTCGCCGGTGGTTTTACCATTAATGGGAAGGGCATTGGCCAGGTAGTTCATTACGAGTACCAGCACAAAAGCAAGCAAATTAAAGGTTTTGAGAAGCATGGCCGAGGATTTTGGTTAGAAAAAATGTGGTGCCACCGGAGCACTTTCCGATGACACCACAAATATATGTTTTATTCAGATGTAAATTAAATTTTACTCTCTTAAATGATCCGTCGCCTGTCTGATGGATTCAAATTCGGTTCCTTCACGCCAGCGCGGCCAGTCATTGCTGTTGGCAAGTTCCTTACCCACATTGTAAAAAAGCCAGAGATTCTGATGCAATCCGCGCCAATCCCATAACTCATTTATTACATCATCCGGAGAATGATAACGATTTTCCTGATCTTCCTGTACTTTGGCGGCATATTGTTCATTGCGGCCAATAAAATCATTTCCGCTATTGGCATAGATCATGGGAACACCTTCCTTCACCAGGTTAAAATGATCGGAGCGATAAAAATAACCTCTCTCGGGATATCTTTCGGGAACAAGCACTCTCTCCTGATCTGCTGCATGCCTTGAAAGATAATCCTGCATTTGTGTCATATTGTAACCCACAACAACAATATCACGGGTAGGACCGTACACATTCAGCCCGTCTATATTGATACCTCCAACGGTTTTCTCTACCGGGAATAATGGATTCTGCGCATAATACTGCGAACCTATCAAACCTGATTCCTCAGCAGTTACGGCAATAAACAATACCGAGCGTTTGGGAGCCGGGTCCATAGCAGCAAACTTTTCAGCAATAGCCATAATAGCAGCTGTACCTGTGGCATTATCGATGGCACCATTGTATATTCTCACTCCTTCCGGTGTTACTACCTTACCCAGGTGATCCCAGTGCGCCATGTAAATGATGGTTTCATCGGGACGCTCCGAACCTTCAACATATCCCGCAATATTGTATGAATCTGATTGGGTGTATTTAACATCAAAACTTACGGATACATTCATTCCCAGCGAGAAAGGCTGAAAATCGGGGTTCAAAGCCATTTCTTTCAGTTGCGTAAGGTTATACCCTGCCCTGTCGAAAATTAAAGCAGCAGAATTATTATGCAACCAACCCTCCACCAAAACTGCAGGACCATTATTTCCACCAACCTGAAGCTGAGGACCTGACCATGAATTGCGTACCACATCCCAACCATATCCTGCAGGACCCGTTTCGTGTACAATCAAAACACCTGCGGCACCCTGCCGGGCGGCCTCTTCGTATTTATACGTCCAGCGGCCATAATAGGTCATGGCTTTACCTGTAAACAATTCCGGGTCTTCAAGTTCATAACCGGGATCATTCACCAGAACAACAACAGTTTTTCCTCTTACATCCAATCCTTCATAATCGTTCCAGCCATATTCGGGAGCTACAATACCATAACCTGCAAAAATCAATTCGCTATCTTCGAGTTTAACATTTTCCTGCAAACGTGAAGTTCCAACAATCATCTCATCTACATATGAGAATGATAATTCATTATCTCCATCTAAACTACTTACAGAAAGATCAGAAAAGTTGCTACCTAAAATTTCAATCAAAGGAACAGATTGTCTGAAACTGTTTCCAACTGCCGGTTTCAGACCCATACGGCGAAATTCCGCTTCAATATAAGCTTTGGTCTTTTTACCGCCGGGAGTTGTGGGTGCCCGGCCTTCAAACTCATCGGATGATAAAGTCCTTACAAATCTCTCATAATTTTCACTGAATACAGGAATTTCCACTTTTTCTCCCCGTTGCAACCCGCAGGCTGCAAGAATTAAAACCATTCCCGATATTAATAAATTGTAAACAGAATTCTTCATTTTTATTCTTAACATAACACTCCGGTATTTTTGGGATTAATAATAAGTAGCCTAACAAAAAAGTAGATGGATTGTTGAAAAGCTCTCCATACCTTAGCTTTATTGATAAACTCATTGTGATCAATAATAATTATATTAGCTTCTTATTTTTAAATGTTTTTCACACTGATTGGAAGTAGTTTTAGCGAAGTTCATAAAGTAGTGATCAGATAAACCTTTAATGATGGTTATCAGGATTCATGCATCCCCAATAAAAAAATCAGGTTTTCCGGATTTATTTTTTGAAAAAATCATCCCGAAGCACTCCATAATCATTGAATGCCCTGCGTGAAGTGAAGTAAATAGAAAGTGCTACACTAATAGTAATTGCAGTAAAAATTGCAATCACAATGGCTATCTGGTACTTTATTGCTGTTTCGGGGCTTGCCCCGCCAAGTATCTGACCGGTCATCATGCCTGGTAGTGAAACAAGACCCATGGTTGCCATACCGGCCATAAAAGGTTTTAGTGCGGCCAGCATAGCATCGCGGAAAAAGGGCAGCAAGGCTTCATTTAGTGTGGCTCCCAGAGACAGAAGATACATGTAGCGCCTTTTTTCTTTGCGTATGGATTCATAATAATGAGAAATCCCTATGATTGTGCTGTTTAGCGAATTTCCCAGCAGCATGCCGCCTATTACAACAAACAACCGGGCAGTAAAAATATTTTCATGGTTTACGATTACCTTGTTGAAGAATAAAAGCACAAAAACGGAACCGATAAAATAGGATAAAAACACCGGACCAAAGAATTTCCGGAATGAAAGCTTGCTGTTTATCAATGCTGAAAAACAGGCAAAAAATATCATGATAATAACCCAGGTTGTATTGAGCCATATATTATCCCACCGGAAAAGGTAAATCAACAGGATCGACATAAGAAAAAGCTGCCCGGTCATACGCCCGGTTGCAATGGCAAGTTGCCTGATAATGCCCAGTTTTACAAACACTGACAATGCAACAGGAATTACCAGCAATAAGAAGCCTGCAAGCAAACGCCATACATTGATATCAGGAACTGCTTCCATTATTGCCAATTTTTAAAGTTGGATAATTCTGATTATGCCATAAACTGTCGTGTGAAGAAATGATAAGAGTTTTATCTTTCATGGATGAAAAATAATTTACTATCAACTCCTTCATGGGCTGATCGAGAGCAGATGTTACTTCATCAAGCAAATAAATCTTCCGGTTGAGCAATAATGTTACAATAATGGTAAATCGTTGCAGCTCACCACCTGAAAACTCTCCCAGGTCTTTGGTGAGAATGTTTGCATCCAAACGAAAATCATTGAGCAACTCCAGCACTTTGGCCCGGTTATAGGTTATCTGACGGTTATTTTTATAGCTTAAAACCTCTTTTATAAATTTTTCAGCACTCCCCGTCCCTAAATGCATTTCCTGGCTAACATAAGCCATCTTTCGCCTTACTTTCCAAACATTTTCCAGTGAAAGCTTCTCACCATCAATGATTATCTTTCCATCATCAGGCAATACAAAACCCAAAAGCATCCTCAACAAGGTAGTTTTACCACTGCCTGATTCACCCAGTATCAACAACCTTCCGTTATCGGTTATTTCAACAGAAAGATCATTAAACAAGACTTTCCCTTCGAAGCTTTTATAAACATTTTCTATTTGTATCATAAAATAAAATGAAAAAATCCTGAGAAAGATTAAGAACTTCAACTACCTGGGGTGTGCAAAAACCTGAACCCAGTAATGGCCCTTTTCGGTATAACCGATGCCAATCTCAGAAAATTCTTTTTTCATGATGTTTTTGCAGTGCCCTTCCGAGCTTA
>SKSE01000109.1 GCA_007118135.1 Bacteroidales bacterium
CATATTGATGGCCAGAAACATGGCCACAATAAAGGGTATTAGCAAATGACTGAAGAGAGGAGAAATCATTACTGCCTTTTAAAAAACGCAGCAAATATATAAAATTTTAATATCTGTTATTACAGGAAGGGATTTTCATTAAATAAATAAACCCCTCAACTATCTGAAAACCTTCACCAGCTCCGCATCCTCCAGAATATAAATCAAATGATCCAGATTATCCTGGTTCAGTTTCAAACGACCTTTTACCTCAATAAAATCATCTGTACTTAAACGTCTGAACCGAATATTATGTGTTACTATGCTGTGCAACTCAACAACAGACTCGATACCGGCGCCGGCACAAAAAAAACACATTTGCATAGGCACATGCGAAAGCACAAATGCTTCACCGGTAACATCAGCCGGGAGAAAGAATCCGCGTAGTGTAATTTCCTGTCCGTCCATTTGCCTTAAAGTATTTCCGAAGCGAGGTACCTGTACAAACGTGTTATATTCAATGCTGTAGCGATAGCGCATCCGAACATCATTAAGCAGGATATTCCATTCTTTATTGTTATAATGGGTTTCCAGGTCAGGGCCCTGGTTCATCAGAAATAATACAAGAGTGAGGCTGAGTATTTTAAGCATTTTCGGGTCTTGTTAAAGTAAAGTGTACATCGGTTCTATAGGCCATCCAGGCGGGTATGATTGATGCCAGCAGCCCTGTTGCCAAAGCATAAATCAATAAAAGCAATTCTCCCGGTTGCAGCATTGCAAAGGCCACATCAGGCATAAAATGAAACGATGGTAAAAACCACCATATTGCCCTTGCAAGGAAAACCCCGGCAATCCAACCCCCAAATGCCAGTATCATTCCCTGCACAAGGAGCATTACAAAAACTTTCTGGCGACCGGCACCCATAACACGCATCAGAGCAATTTCAGCTATTCCTCTTTTTAGTGTATTCCACAAATGCACAAAAATATTGATTCCTGAAATGATGATGATAGCCCAGGCAATTAAATTCAGTGCATCAAAGCCAAATGCCAGCAGCGAAAATAAACGGTTCAATTCCAGCGCAGGAGAAGCCGCCTGCATATTGGTACTTTCATTAATCATTCGGGGCAATTGAATATTGGCGGCCGGACTGCGATATACCAGCAGCATGGCAGTGATCTCTCTGTGGTCATCAACGCCAGGGGCATGCGCATGCTGCTGCGATGCAATAAAAAATTCCATCTCTTCGCGGCTGATATCCTCTCCTGCTTCTATTCTTAGTCTGATTTCATTGAGTTGAGGATCATCCAGGTGGTTTTCTGCCTGATGGAAATGACTGTGCTCATGATCATCGTGGCTGTCATGATTGTGGTGCTGATGATTGTCGTGATGATGATCACATTCATCATGATCATGTTCATGATGTTCATGGTCGCAATCATCATGATTGTGACCATCATGATCATGATCATGCCCATCATGAACCGCCCATACCGATTCAATTGGGGTAAGGATCAGGTTGTCTACAACAGAACCGGTTTGTGCCATAATACCGGTAACAGTATAATGGAAATAATCGTGTGCATGCCCCACATCCCGAAAACCATGCACTCCGTAAAAACGGTCACCTACTTCAAGTCCGGTCATTCGTGCTACTCGATATCCCACAGTAACCTCAGGAACATCTTCAAACCAGCGTCCTTCGGCAAGCGCTGCATTATACAATTCAGCGTATTCAATGGTTGTACCCACAATCCTGAATCCGCGATAATTGTCGCCCAGTGCAAGGGGAATATATTGTTTGACCAATGGATTACGGGCAATGTTTTGTGCTTCGCGCAGATTTATATTTCCTGTAGGATAATCAGCATGAAGTACAGATGATAAAATCAACTGAACAGGACTACCCTTAGCACCCATTACAAGGTCAACACCTGCCAGGTTGCGTTGAACGCTTTCTTTCATCTGCCTGTCGGCAAGAATGATGAGAGAAATAATGCTTATTCCAATGGCAAAAAGCAACAGGCTCAGCAAGGTATTTGCAGGCCGGGATATAAGTCTCTTTAAAGCCAGATTTAAAATATACATAGCCTGTTTCTGTTAAAGTTCATAAATATTGGAAAAGTATTTTTTTAACCGCTGATCATGGGTTGCAATGATCCAGCTTACCGGCTTTTCAGTCAGTGGCAATCTGATTAATTCAATAAATTTCTCGCAGTTGCGGTCATCCAAGCTCGATGTGGGTTCATCGGCCAATAAATAAGAGGGTTTGTTTGCCAATGCCCGTGCAATGCTGAAACGCTGTTGTTCGCCCTGGCTAAGTTTATATGGTTTCTTTTTTGAAAGATGGGAAATCCCCAGTTTTTCCATTAATTGTTCCAGATGAGAAATATCTGATAAACTGCCTGATAGTTTTTGGGCCGCTTTCAGATTTTCAAAAACACTCAAACCTTCCATAAAAAAATGTTTTTGAAATACCATACCCATTTGCTTTCCGCGAAACACATCCCTCTCTGTATTTTTGAGCTGATTTATTTTTGTCCCATCAACTTCCAAATCACCGGATTGAGGTGTAAGAATCCCTGACAAAAGGTGCAGCAAAGTTGTTTTTCCACTTCCCGACTCCCCCAGGATTAGTAAACTTTCACCCGCCTTACATTGAAGGTCAGGGAAAGCGAAAGGGTTGCCATATGGATATTGAAATATTAATGAATGAGTAGTTAACATCTTGAAAATTAGTTATGATTTGCCGGTGAGTTTGTTTGTGAAAAAATCAAGCGTTGCATTTGTTACACTTCCCGTGTACCAAGAGATCAAAGTTTTCAGGATAAAACCCTACAGGAAGCCCGGGAGTATCAAATGGCTTATGCGAAATACAATATACTCCGCTGCAGTTATTGCAGTAAAAATGAACGTGATGAGTACCGTGCGGCTTATCTTTTGCAGGGGTCATTGCATAACGAACCTCCCCTCCTTCAAGAGAAATACTATGAATAACATTCTGATTGAGAAAATTACGAAGTGTCCTGTATACGGTGGTACGATCAAAATTATATTCCAGTTTATCGCGTATCTCTGATTCGGAAAGAGCTGAGCCGGCTTGCGATAATGTTTTTAATATCTCAACACGACAAGGTGTGCGTGAAAGATTATTCTTTTCGAGTAATGCATAGATATCGTTCATAAACCCATTGAGATTATATTTGCAACAAGGTTGCAAATATAGTAATTTTCGCTACAACCTATAAAGGCAAGTAAAGCAATAATACTATTTAACTTTCATTGACAATTTCAACTTTTTGTCAGAGTAAAGAATAATCGCTAATTTTGTTGCATGAGTGAAGCTGCGACGATTCTTAAGGTGATGGAGACCCGCTTTGCCTTTTCAGGAAAATAATTTCCCAATAAAAATTTGATACCATGGGTATATTTATTGCAATCAGTGTGATCCTGATATGGGCGTTACACCTTATCTGGATGCTTCTGTATCTGGAATTCTCTGCAAATAATTTTTGGATGTATTTTCATATTTTGTTACAGGGCTGGTTATATACCGGATTATTTATAACCGGACATGACGCTATGCACGGAACCATTTCCAAAAACAATAACGTAAACAAAGTACTGGGCACCATTGCCACATTCCTTTTTGCGGGTATGTCATACAAAAGATTAAGAAAAAATCACGGGCTGCATCATAAAGATCCCGGCACAGGTAATGACCCTGATTTTTATGTAAAATCGCAGAATTTTTTCTTATGGCTGGGTGCTTTCATGTGGAGGTATATTACTGTATTGCAATTGGTTGCTATGGCTTTGATTTATAATATGTTCATTCACATTTTTGGTTTCGGTGAATTAAAAGTAATTATTTACTGGGCGTTACCGGCCATTCTGGGTACAATCCAGTTGTTTTACTTTGGAGTTTACTGGCCTCATCGCGAACCCCATCTCGAACCTATGATGCCACACAGGGCCCGAACTCTGAAAAAAAATCATCTTTGGGCAATGATTAGCTGTTATTTCTTTGGTTATCATTGGGAACATCATGAAGACCAGTATGTACCGTGGTGGAAACTCTATTCAACAAAAACTAAAAAATCCTGATAATACTATAATGGAACAATTAAAGCTGCATATTGAACAGGCATGGGAAAACCGCGACCTGCTTAAAGAGAAAAAATACATTGATATTATTGAAAGTCTAATCGATTATCTTGATCGTGGTAAACTAAGGGTAGCAGAAGTAAAAAACGGAACCTGGGTAGTAAATGAATGGGTAAAAAAAGGAGTTGTGCTTTATTTTCCTATCCGTAAAATGGAAACCATTGAAGCAGGTCCTCTTGAGTTTCACGACAAAATTCCATTGAAAAAAAATTATGCTAAACTTGGCGTTCGGGTTGTACCCCATGCCGTTGCAAGATTCGGTTCATATATTGCACCAGATGTTATCATGATGCCTTCTTATGTTAATATCGGAGCCTATGTGGATAGTGGCACTATGGTTGACACGTGGGCTACTGTAGGAAGCTGTGCGCAAATTGGCAGAAATGTTCACCTGAGTGGTGGAGTAGGAATCGGAGGGGTTCTGGAGCCCTTGCAGGCAGCACCGGTTATTATTGAAGATAACTGCTTTATAGGTTCACGGTGTATTGTGGTAGAAGGTGTTAGAATTGAAAAAGAAGCAGTGTTAGGAGCTAATGTTGTGATTACCGGATCCACAAAAATTATCGATGTCAGCGGACCTGAACCGGTAGAATATACCGGCAGAGTGCCTGAAAGATCAGTTGTAATTCCTGGTACCATCCCCAAAGATTTTGCTGCCGGAACCTATCATGTTCCCTGTGCACTTATCATTGGAAAGCGCAAGGAAAGTACTGATCGCAAAACCAGTCTTAACGATGCACTCAGGCAGTACAACGTGGCAGTTTAAATGACTCAGGTTAAAATATGTTTTCACAAGATTAAATCCATCTGTTTTGTTCTATGTTAGATGATCTGAAAAAAGCAAATGAGGTTCTGCAAAATGGCGGAACAATATTATATCCTACAGATACTATATGGGGTATTGGCTGCGATGCAACCCAACCAAAAGCTATTGAAAAAGTATATAAAATAAAATTTCGCAAACCAGAAAAGTCATTGATTCTTCTTGCTGATAGTCTGGATATGATTGAAAAATATGTTGAAGATATTCCGGATATAGCCAGAGAGCTTGTTGAAAGCTACAGAGACCCACTTACCATCATTTACAATAAAGCACGTAAACTACCTAAAAATCTGATACCCAATGATGGCACCATTGCCATAAGAATTCCCAAAGACGAATTTTGCATAAAGCTTATAGGAATGCTTGGCAAGCCCATCACATCAACTTCAGCTAATTTAAGTGGTGACCCTACCCCCATTTCTTACAATAAAATCAGTAAAGAGATAAAGGAAGCAGTTGATTATATTTGTAATTTCAAACAGTTTCGCATAAATACCATCAAACCCTCAACATTACTAAGGGTTAATGATGACGGACAGATACAAATATTGAGGAATTAAAAAATTTTTCCAGGAAATTGTTTACACAAAATTTAAAGCATCCCGTCTTTTCGCTGGTAGCTGAAGCTACTGCAACACTTGAAGTTGAAGCTTATGTTGTAGGTGGCTGGGTACGTGACCTTTTGCTTGAAAGGAATTCAAAGGATATTGATATTGTGGTTGTAGGCAGCGGAATCGAACTTGCCGGAATCATTGCCAGAAGTCTTCGTGCCAGTAAGGAACTTAAGATATTTAAAAATTTCGGAACGGCAATGCTGCGAATCAACGATTGGCAAATAGAGTTTGTGGGTGCCAGAAAAGAATCCTACAGAGCCAACTCCAGAAAACCCATTGTTGAGGATGGTACTCTTGAAGACGACATTAGCCGTCGCGATTTTACCATAAATACAATGGCTATTAGCCTAAACAAAACAAACTTTGGCGAATTCATTGATATTTTTAATGGCCAGAAGGATTTACAAGAAAAAATCATTCGTACCCCGTTAGACCCCGATGTAACTTATTCTGACGACCCTCTGCGAATGATGCGGGCTATCAGGTTTGCATCGCAGTTAGATTTCAATATTGAATGTAGTTCATTTGAATCTATCAAAAAAAATGCACATCGTATTAGTATCGTTTCCATAGAACGGATTATGGATGAGTTCAACAAGATCATGATGACACCCAAACCGTCCAAAGGTCTGAAAATGCTTAGGGCAACCGGGTTGCTAAGGGAGTTCTTTCCCGAACTTGATGCATTACACGGGGTAGATGTTAAAGATGGTAAAGCCCACAAAGACAACTTTTTTCATACAGTTCAGGTACTCGATAATCTTTGTTACTACTCAAACAATTTATGGCTTCGCTGGGCAGCATTAATGCATGATATTGCCAAGCCCCGAACCAAACAATTTGACCCCGATGCAGGCTGGACATTTCATGGTCATGAATTTGTTGGGGCCAAAATGATTCCCGGGATTTTTAAAAAACTAAGGCTCCCCCTTGCCGATAAAATGAAGTACGTGCAAAAACTGGTACTGCTTCATCTTCGCCCAATAGTATTGAGTCAAAATATTGTAACAGATTCCGCTGTAAGAAGGCTTTTATTCGAAGCAGGTGATGATATTGACGATCTGATGACACTTTGCGAAGCAGATATTACCAGTGCAAACGAATACAAAGTTCAGCGCTATCTTAAAAACTTTGAACTGGTAAGGCAAAAACTTAAAGAAATTGAAGAGAAGGACAGGCTGAGAAACTGGCAACCCCCTGTTTCTGGCAACGACATCATGGAGACCTTCGGTCTTAAACCCTGCAAGGAAGTCGGGATCATTAAAACAGCCATTCGGGAAGCCATTCTCGATGGAATAATTCCCAATGAAAAAGATGCCGCTTTCAGTTTTATGCTTGATCAAGGTAAAAAACTTGGACTTAACCCTAAAAATGTCATAAATTAATCATTATTTTTGCTTCATAAAACATGAAACAAAAAGCAAAACTTTACCCCTAAAAAGTCTTTTATGTTTGCATACAGGTTTAAAGTGATTTTTGAAGAACAGGACGGATTCTCAAGAGATGTTGAACTTGGGGTTGATCAAACCTTCCTTGATTTCTATAACATAATCACCGGTAATTTATCTCTGGATAAAACCCTTCCATCTTCCTTTTATCTGAGCGACCACCGATTCAGAAAAAAGAAGGAGATTACACAACCAGGAATGGAGGAAGAGCCGGAGACAGAATCTCAGGATAATACAGGAGAAGAAACATCAATGAAGGAGCGCAAACTCCGTATGGATAAATGCCCTCTGAATAAATTCATCGACGACCCTCATCAAAGATTCTTATTTATTTATGACCTGAGCAAAGGTTGGACATTTTATATTGAGCTTTCCAAAATCGTTTCGAGAGATAAAAATTCGGAATACCCAAGAGTAATCAATTCCGAGGGCCCCGTACCGTTGGAAATTAGCAAAAAACCCCGGCCGCTTCCTGGTATTGAAGATGAAGATGATCTGGAGATGGATGAAAATGAAATGGCACCGGATGAACAGGATATTTCCTCCGATACACAAGAAACCTATGGAGAAGAAGATATGGATGAATTTGACGACAGCAGCTTTTACAATGACGCCATAGGAGGATCCCATGATTTAGATGAGGATAAATTATAAAGATAAGCTACTGATTGTAGTTACAGGACCTACTGCTGTCGGTAAAACTGAAACCTGTATTCGTTTAGCTCAAAGTCTCCGAACTGAAATCATTTCTGCCGATGCCCGGCAATTTTATAATGAATTGAAAATCGGGACAGCCAGTCCTGATGCCAATGAGCTATCACTGGCAAAACACTACCTTACCGGACATATCTCTATTTTCGATTATTACAATGTGAGCATATTTGAACGACAGGCCCTGAAAGTATTGGACGAAATCTTTAAAAAGTCGGATTTCGCCATATTAACAGGTGGTTCAGGACTTTACATTGATACTTTGTGTAAGGGAATTGATGACCTGCCTGATGCCCTGCCCGAAGTAAGGGAAAATGTTAAAATGATTTACAAAGAAGAGGGGCTGCAAGGAATCAGAAAGCTTCTACAAAAAGTTGATCCCGAATACTATGATGAAGTTGATAAAGCAAACCCCAACCGTATAATGCGCGGACTTGAGATTTTTCTTAGTACAGGCGATAAATTTTCTGAACTAAGAAAGAAGACCAGTATACAAAGACCTTTTCAAATCAAAAAGATAATTCTCAACCGACCACGACACGAACTTTTCGATCGGATCAACCAACGTACACATGTGATGATACAGCAAGGGCTTATTGAAGAAGCTATTCGGTTTTTCCCGCTTCGTCATCTTAATGCACTAAATACAGTGGGATATAAGGAGTTGTTTGCCTGGATTGAAAATCAATGGTCATTGGAAGCTGCCATCGAAAAAATCCGGGTAAATACCCGAAGATATGCCAAAAGACAGTTAACCTGGTTTAAGCAATATGATGATGCAGTTTGGTTTTTACCGGGCGAAGAAAAACAAATACTCAGCTTTATTAAGAAAGAAAAAGGCTGAGGAATAAGCCCAATACTTCATTATCGGCTATTCTACAATCAAATTATTCAGGTGAAACTCAACCAATCCTTCCATAGGTAAAATAAGTGTACGCCCCAGGGTAATGCCATGCCTATTTGCTGCTTTTTCCAATTGCTCCTGAAAATTATGCGCAACTGAACCCACACATGAAAATGGAATTTCCTTGTAGCCTGTAAAATTGCTCACTTGCTCGCGGAAATAATCATCGAAAGAATTTACAACGATATCTTCAATAAATGGATGCTTAATCTGCTGTTTGAGAAATCTGGTAAATTTTGCCAGAAAAGAATTTGGGTTGGGTTTTTTATACACATGGGTCAAAATTTCTTCTTTGGTATAAGTATACATTTTTTCAAATGTTTCTGCAATTTCTGAAGGCACCTTATTTTTCAAATATAAAGAAAGGAAAATCCTGCCCAAAGTAGCTCCGCTGCCTTCATCTCCAAATATATAGCCTACCGAAAAATTGGTTTCAACCACATTGGTTCCATCATATAGACAGGCATTGGAACCGGTTCCCAAAATTCCGGCAATACCTCTCCCGCGACCATGTAAAGCACGCGCAGCACCCAGTAAGTCACTTTCAACTGTGGTTTCTGCTTTTAGAAATAACTGCTTTAGAGCATTATTGATTACTGCTTGTTTTGATTCAAATCTACATCCGGAACCGTAAAAATTTACTTCCTTTATCAGCGACAGATCAAATTTCCCGGTAAACTCTTTTATCAGGGTATCATATACCAGGCTTGTATCTATAAAATAGGGATTAAAGCCTCTGGTTTGGAGTCTTAGATATTCTTTACCTTCTTTCAGTAACAACCAGTCGGTTTTTGTACTCCCACTATCTGCCAATAAAATCATGATAATAATTATCGGTGATTAGTATTAATTGATTCCAGTTAGTTCTCAAAAACGTTTGAAAACTCCCTGGCCAGCATTTCCTTGAGCTCCACAGGTTTAATGTTTCGTTTCAGATTGGCATCTTTTACCCATGAAATACGCCCGGTTTGTTCGCTAACCACGATTGCAATGGCATCGGATTGTTCGCTTACGCCAACGGCTGCACGATGTCTTAAACCCAGGTAAGCCGGGAACATTTTACTCTCAGATACGGGCAAAACACATCTGGCAGCACGAATCCGGTTTTTAGTAATAATAATTGCACCATCGTGCAAGGGGCTGTTCTTATAAAAAATATTTTCCAGCAATTCTCTGGATAATACCGCATCCATTATCTGACCGGTTTCAACAAAAAAATCAAGATTATTTTCCTTTGTAATAACTATGAGAGCACCGGTCCTTGTACCAGAAAGACGCTCGCATGCAGTAACAATGTCGTTGATATTCAAACGGTTTTCCTCACTGGATTGCCAAAACCGGCCAAAGAAATTCCGGGTTCTCTTACCTAAAAAACTTCTGGTTCCCAAAAGGAGCAAAAATTTCCTGATCTCGGGCTGAAAAACTACTATTAATGCCAAAACACCAACACTGATAAACTGACCAAGAATCTCGGTCAGCAACTCCATTTCAAAAAGCCTGACAAACCACCAGATGATATAAATGGAAATGATGCCCAGAAATATATTCATGGCACCTGTGCCCCTGATGATTTTGTAAAGGTAATACAGGAGTATGGCCACAAGCAGGATATCAATAATATCAAGCAGGCGTATTTGTAAAAAAGCCGGAAAACCGGGAAATAACATGATTTAGTAAAATTGATTTTATCAGATTAATAATCGAATGAGCAAAGATAAAAATATAATGTGCTGCTTGTAAAGAAATTCAAGCAACGGAGCTTTCTCTGAGTTTTTCCGAAATTTTTATGGCTTGCATGGCTTCACGCGCATCATGCACCCTCAGAATTTTTACACCCTTTTGCAAAGCTATGGTATTAAGTACAGTTGTACCATTAAGAGCTTCATCCGGCGTTGTTCCCAGTACTTTATTTATCATGGATTTACGCGAAAAACCAACCATCAATGGAAGATCAAAAATCCGGTAATAATCCAATCCGTTAAGAAGCATGTAATTATCTTCCAGGCTTTTCCCGAATCCAAACCCCGGATCAAGAATGATATCATGCACCCCAAGCTGTTTTAGCTTATCGGTTTTTTGCGCAAAATAAAAAACAATATCTTTCACCGGATCCTGGTAAACGGGGTTATCCTGCATATTTTCAGGTGTACCCTGCATGTGCATCATTATATAAGGAACCTGAAGTCTTGCAACTGTTTCAAACATTTTTTCATCAATACTACCGGCCGAAATATCGTTGATGATATGTGCTCCGGCTTTGATGGCTTCCTCTGCCACTGTTGCATTATAAGTGTCGATTGAAATAATTGCCTCAGGAAATTTATTCAATATGGTTTCAAGGGTGGGCAGCAGTCGTCGTTTTTCAAGATTCGGGTCAATCAGGGATGCTCCGGGCCTGCTGCTGGCCGCCCCTAAATCAAGTATGGCAGCACCCTGGCTCAGAAGTTCATCAGCCCGACCAATATAATCCAGCTTATTACGATATCTTCCTCCATCATAAAAAGAATCGGGTCCAATATTAATCACTCCCATTACGATGGGTGTGGATAAATTTATAATTTTGCCCTTGCAATTGAGGGTAGTTTTTGTTTTAAAAAATGTATCTTTCAACATTGTAACTTTATTACTGCAATAAACAACATCCTTTAACCCAGAAAAGAATAATGGAAGCGAAGACCAACGAACAATTTGAGCAGATCAAAAAAATCTGTCTGGATATTTTTACCAAAAAAATGCACGATTATGGCAGCGCCTGGCGTATTTTGAGAAGCTCTTCGCTTACTGATCAGATTTTTATCAAAGCCCAGCGTATTCGCTCCATTCAGGGCAAAGGTACACAAAAAATCGATGAAGGTATTAAACCTGAATTTATAGGTATTGTAAATTACTCAGTTATGGGACTGATACAACTGGAGCTGGGTCATGCCGACCAGCCTGATATGGATGCCCAAACAGCCACTGAAAAATACAATTTTTACTACGATAAGGCCAAAAGCCTTATGCTCGATAAAAATCACGATTATGGTGAAGCCTGGCGCGAAATGCGCATATCGAGTCTTGCCGATATCATCCTGATGAAACTCCTTCGCATCAAACAAATAGAAGATAATAAAGGGCAGACTCAAATATCTGAAGGTATTGATGCCAACTATTATGATATTATAAACTATGCTGTTTTTGCTCTCATTAAACTTGAGCTGGAAAACCAATAAATTAGATAAAAACCAAATCTTAAAATTGTGCTGAAGTTTCTGGGAAAAAGAACAGGATATGGGATGTTGGTAATGCTTGGCGTTATCATGGTGATCTTTTTCCTTTTTAATATTCTGCCCGGCGACCCTGCAAGAATGATGCTTGGGCAAAGGGCTGATATTTCCTCTGTTGAAGCTATTCGTAGCGAACTGGGGCTTGACAGATCAGTTCAAGTACGCTTTCTAAACTACATAAATGACCTGTCACCATTATCATTACATAAGCACGCTGAAGAAAAAAGCTTCTTTTACCTTGATGATAATAAATACAATTATGCTACCCTTATTCGTGTCGGAGGCATAAGTCTGGTTGCCAAAATTCCTTATATGGGACGTTCTTACCAGAGCAACCGCCCGGTAACGGAAATCCTGGCCGTGGCATTTCCCAATACACTTCTACTGGCATTTGTTTCCATAAGTTTTGCTATGGTACTGGGTGTAATTCTCGGAATTTTTTCTGCCATCAAAAACAATACAATTATCAGCAAACTGATTTTAGTCTTTTCTGTTTCAGGTATGTCGCTCCCCTCCTTTTTTGCTGCCATTATTATTGCATGGCTGTTTGCATTTGTACTTGCTGATTATACGGGACTTAACATGACAGGAAGTTTATGGGCTGTTGATGATTTCGGGCGGGGTGAATACATTCAGTGGAAAAATCTGATATTGCCTGCAATCACTTTGGGCATAAGACCCCTTGCCATTGTGGCTGAACTTACCCGAAGTTCACTTATTAATGTACTTTCGCAGGATTATATCAGAACTGCCAAAGCCAAGGGACTAAGTTTTTACAGGGTTATTACCCGTCATGCATTGAAAAATGCAATGAATCCGGTAATTACAGCTATTTCAGGCTGGTTTGCTTCACTCATGGCAGGAGCAGTTTTTGTGGAATATGTTTTCGACTGGAAAGGCGTTGGTGTTGTGATTGTTGACTCTCTGGAAACCTATGACTTCCCATTGATAATGGGAGCAGTTTTGCTGATTTCCATTATGCTGGTGATTATCAATATCATTGTTGATATCATTTATGGTATCCTTGACCCACGCATCAGGTTACAATAGGTTAAACTTTAGCTTACCCAACAGGGTAATTGCCACATCCAAAATTCAATAATTTTACTTAGATTTAGCCGTTGGAGTTTTAGTACTTTTGCTAATTCAAATCAAACAAAATCAAATCTATTATCAAATTCAAAAATCAAATCAAAAATGAGAAAAAAGATTGTAGCAGGTAACTGGAAAATGAATCTGAGACTTGAAGAGGGAATGAAATTATCTTCCGAGATAGTTGAATTCGTAAAAAACAATCCACTTGACAGCCTTGCCGGAAAACCGGAAGTTGTGATGTTTACTCCTTTTGTACATCTTACATCAGTAGCTGAAGTTATTGCCGGTGTTAAAGGTGTGGCAGTGGGTGCTCAAAACTGTTACACAGAAGAAAAAGGTGCCTTTACCGGGGAAGTTTCTGCAGATATGATTGAATCAACGGGAGCTACTCATGTGCTGGTTGGGCATTCTGAAAGGCGCTCCTATTTTGGTGAAACCGATGAGGTTCTGGCAAAAAAGACTGAAGTTGCGCTTAAAAATAGACTTACTCCGGTTTTTTGTTGTGGTGAAGTTCTGGATGAAAGAAATGCCGGAAAACATTTTGATGTGGTTAAGGAACAACTGCACAAAGGTCTGTTCTGGTTAAGCGAAGATGAGTTTTCGAAGATTGTAATAGCTTACGAACCGGTGTGGGCCATTGGCACAGGAGTAACTGCTTCACCTGAGCAGGCACAGGAAATGCATGCATATATAAGGCAGATTATCGCTGAAAAATATAATGCTGTAACTGCTGACCAAACTACCATACTTTACGGAGGAAGCTGCAATGCTAAAAATGCTGCAGAGCTTTTTGCCAATAATGATGTTGATGGTGGTTTAATTGGTGGGGCATCACTTAAAGCAGATGATTTCTGCACCATTATAAAATCATTCTAAATCTATGAGCACCATGGATTATGTGGAAGTAACAGCATTGGTCGATCCACCGCAACCCTGGTCGGATCTACTCATTACTGAACTGGCAGAAATAGGCTTTGAAAGCTTTGAGGAGAACCTCAGGGGCTTCAAAGCCTATATTCCTTCCGCTGATTTTGATGAAGAAAAACTGAAAGCTTTAAACCTGCACGAAGAAGAAGCAAAAAATGTGCAGTTCAGTTTTTCCATAAAGAAAATTGATAACGAAAACTGGAACCAGGTTTGGGAAAGCAACTTCGAACCTGTAGATGTTGATAACCAATGTTATATACGTGCACCTTTTCATCAACCCAAACCCGATTATCCTTACGAAATAATTATTGAACCCAAAATGTCGTTTGGTACCGGACATCATGAAACAACCACTCTGATGGTAAGTTGGATGCTGGAAACTGATTTCAAAGGTAAACAGGTGTTGGATATAGGTTGCGGAACAGGTATTCTTGCCATATTGGCAGCAAAAAAAGGAGCGGATACTGTTCTGGCTATAGACAATTATCCCTATGCCTGGGAAAATACACTGGAAAACGTTGCACGAAATAACACACCAAATATCAGGGTTAAACTGGGAGATGCTACTTTGCTCGGAATAGAAACCTTCGATATTATACTGGCCAATATAACCAGGAATGTTTTAATGGAAGATATGGAAAAATTTGTTTCTGTTCTGAAAACGGGTGGTGAATTGTATATCAGCGGATTCTTTGCTGATGATATGAAGGAAATTACTGATAAGGCAGTAACCTATGGAGTAAGGGCCATGGCCCATAAGCAAAATAAAGAATGGGTTGCCGTAAAATTATGCAGAGTTTGATTTTCGGGAAGAAAGAAAATGCTGTTGATGGTTGGTTAAATATTACAAATAAAAGATCGGATTGCGGGTAAGTTTGTATGTCACTCCCCGCTAATTATATAAACCTACATCATATTACATGCTGAAAAAAAATTCATTATTTATAGTTTTTGTCATTTTTGTCGGGCTCAATCTATCTGTTGGACAAAGTGTTGAGCCTTTTTCAGAAAATGAAGATGAGTTTTTATTACAGATTAACCGCTTGATTGAAGACATCGACCGTCAGCATAGAAACCAGGCAATTCTCATTACAGATACCTTTTCTGCAGTGTTTTCAGGTGATTACCTGGATTCGGATCAGAAGGAATTGGTTATAAACACGATGAACAAAATACGTGGATTGCGACTGAGAACCTGGCCCGATTATATGACTTATCTTGATGGTGTAGTAAAAGTTTTTAATACACCGCAATCCAAACAAAACTTTCATGCCTGGCATGAAAGTTTCTATCCGCTAATGAATCAGGCCAGCCTGCAAAGACTTCAACGCCACTGGCAAAGAACGCTCGACCTATTTGAAAGAAACATCATCTTTTCATCGTCTTCCATAACCTGGCATCTTAGAAATAACAATTACAGCCTGATATTTGAAGATGATGAAACCCTGCTTGATTTTCAAAATAGTGATATTGTATGTTATGCACAAGGCGATAGCTCAGTAATATACAGTACTTCAGGAAGGGTTAATTTAAATGAAGGCAGGTTAGTAGGGCGTGGAGGCAAAATTACATGGGAAAGAGTAAATTTACACCCCGATGAAGTTTTTGTCAACCTGAGCGATTATACCCTTAATCTTTCTGTTGCACGCTATGAAGCAGAATCCGTTACGTTTTACAACAAAAACTTTTTTAGCGAACCTTTATTTGGAAAACTAACAGAAAGAATACTTGCAGATGTAAGGCCTGAAAATGCCAATTACCCCCGATTTGAATCTTATCAAACTTTTCACGAAATAAAAGATCTTTTTCCCGGTATTGACTTCAGGGGTGGTTTTACCATGATGGGGCCAAGGGTGCTGGGTTCCGGTACAGATAAGGTGAATGCAACTATTAAATTTCATCGGTCCGACTCCTTGTATATTACCGCCCGAAGCCGTGCTTTTTCTATAAGAGAAGATAGAATTGTTACTGAGAGAGCCGAAGTAAGCATTTATCTTTCAGGTGATTCCATACACCACCCGTCGGTAAACATGCGTTATCTGCATCCCTCAAGAGAGTTTTCGATGCAGAGAGATGAAAGAGGTTATTCCCGTGCTCCATTCTCAAATACATATCATAAAGTGGATATGTATTGTGAAGCAATTTACTGGAATATTGAAACCAGCGACATAGAACTCCAAATGATTAGGGGTTTAAGTGAAAAGGGGAATGCAGTTTTTGAATCACAAGACTTTTTCTCTGAACTGAGATATATGCGTATGCAGGGAATCTCAGGCCTGCATCCCCTAATCAGACTCAGAAATTTTGCTCAGGAATACAACTCCCGAACATTCCCGGTAAATGAATATGCAAGGTATCTGCGTCAGGATGTGGGAAGTGTAATTGCTCAACTGTTATCCTTCTCCTTTTATGGATTCCTGTCATATGACGCAGATAATGAAACAGTTACGCTTTATGATCGATTATATCATTACATTACGGCATATACCGGAAGAAGCGATTTTGATGTGATGCAGATACACTCTGAAGCCCCTGTCAATGCGCGTCTTAACATGAATAATTTTGATCTACACCTTTATGGCGTAGATCAAATACCTCTCAGTCGCGAAAAAAATGTGATTATTCACCCGCACGAACAGGAAGTCATTTTACAGAAAAACAGAGATATATATTTTCATGGAAGAATTGAATCGGGGCTTTTCGACTTTTATGGCAAAGAATTCTTCTTTGATTATGACATGTTTAAAATTGACCTTGTAAATACTGACTCCATGAGCTTCAGGGTAAGGTCGCATACTCCTGACAGCCGTGGAAGATATACTTATCACAGGGTACAAACCGTGCTTGAGGGTATCAATGGGGAATTGCTTGTAGACCATCCGCGAAACAAATCCGGACAATTACCATACCCCCGTTATCCTATATTTAACTCCAACAACGAGTCTTATATGTTTTATGACCGTGAATCGGTGCAGGATGGTGCGTATAATCGTGAGCAGGTTTATCTTAAGCTTATACCCTTTACCATTGACAGCCTCGACAATGCCACTACCGATAATATTGCATTCGATGGAGTATTTATCTCAACGGGTGTGTTCCCCGACTTCTATGATTATATTACGGTTCAGGAAGATTACTCATTGGGATTTAATACCCAAACACCAGAAGAAGGATACCCGGTCTGGGGTGGCAAAGCCCAATATAAAGGCCCCATCAGGATGAGTAATCAGGGATTGAGAGCCGATGGCAGGCTTGAATTCCTTAATGCCACAGTGGATGCAAGGAGTATGTTTATGTATCCCGATTCGGCAAGCGGACATATGAATGCCATTAACATTGATGCCAAAACAGGAACAACACAGCATCCTAATGTTTCTGGTATGGATGTAAAAATGAGATTTACGCCTTATGATGAGGTAATGAAATTGAGAAACACTACACGTCCATTTGAATTATTTGACAGGCAGGTAAATATGGACGGTACCCTGGCATTATCTAATTCAGGATTGGATGGAAGCGGAAAACTGAATTTCTTTGGCAGTGAGCTTGCATCTGAAGATATTGAATTCAACGAAAGTGATTTTATTGCAAAAAATTCAGATATCAATGTGATGACTGCTGATGGCCGTAACCTGGCTCTCAGGGCAACACAATATAATGCAGCTGTTGATATAGGAAATCAAAAATCAAGGTTTGATAATATTGTTAATGCATCGAAACTGGCATTCGAGCTAAGCCGGTTCGATGCAATGGGTTTTGACTGGACGTGGGATATTGCCAATGGTAACCTTAACTTGCAAAATACCATTTATGAGGATATTGCCGCAATGGATGTAAGAACCCCCGTTCAATGGATAAATTATGATTTCAGTGGACACGAGCTTATTTCTGTTTTGCCTGCCCAGGACTCACTGAAGTTTTATGCCGGAAAAATGCATTATAACCTGGCTGAAAATATAATTCATGCTGATGGGGTAAAAATAGTTAAAGTGGCGGATGCCGCTGTTTTTCCCCACGATGAAAAATTAAAAATTCATCAGCGTGCCGAAATTGGTAAACTCGAAAATGCTCTTATTCTCGCCAATACAACAAGCCTTAAACACAGGTTTTATGATGCTGATGTAAATATCATTTCCCGATGGAACTATTCAGGAAGCGGAATGTATGATTATGTGGATATGACAGGTAAAACACAACCTGTTTTATTCGAAAACATAAGGGTTGACAGGCAAACAAGAACCACCATTGCC
>SKSE01000031.1 GCA_007118135.1 Bacteroidales bacterium
AAAGCAGGTATTTGAAAATCTGGAAGCCAACAGAGGTTTGTTAAATAAACTGGCACTTTACAGTTTACCTGTAGCCATAGCAGGGAACTGGGCAATGGCATATTTTGCTAACTACAGCTCTTATGTGGTTTTCGACTGGCCCATATTCTGGGTAACAGTGTCTATGGCTTTTGGTGGGCCGGCTCTTATGTTTGTTTATATAGCTATGATTGCTCACTGCTATCACAAAGGCTACTTCAGGAAAATTTCACAGCTGATAATGCAAACCGGACGTATGGCACTTACTAATTACCTGATGCAATCGGTAATTGCCACCACTATTTTTTTCTCTTATGGCTTGGGCTTGTATGGCCAGGTAAATATCTGGCAAGGGATGATTCTTACAATTGCCATATATATTATTCAGGTCATCTGGAGTCATTACTGGCTGAAACACTACAGGTTTGGACCCATGGAATGGTTATGGCGTACACTTACCTATGGTAAAAAGCAGAAAATGAAATTGTAGGATATTTCGGGAAACTTAATAACTGGAAACATCCCCCATATTTACAGGCAGATTGCGTGTAAAACCTTCTTCAAGCGAAATGAAAGTTTCGGTATTGGTAACTTCAACAATTGATTGGATTTGCTCAACAATTACTTTTTTCAGATGCTCATTGTTTTTGGTAAAAACTTTGGCAAACAATGAATATTTCCCTGAAATATGATGACATTCAACAATTTCGGGAATTTTACGGATTTTCTCAAAAACTTCCTCATGTGAAGAGTTTGCATGCAGATTTATCTGTATGCCAATAAATGCACATGTTTGATAACCAAGGCCTTTGGGGTCGAGATTAAACTGTGAACCCTTGATTATACCTGCATCAACAAGTTTTTGTACTCTTTGATGTACAGCTGCGCCGCTTATGCCACATACCCGGGCTACTTCAAGGAAGGGCATGCGTGCATTCCGGGTGAGTATTTCTAGTATTTTATGATCCGTTTTATCAATCTGAAAGCTGCCGTTCATTTTTTTAATATATGTTGTTATAATGTGTTACAAAAATAACAAAAAAATAATGAGATTGTAAGCTTTAAGATTAAAACTGTTAAATGATTTTGTGTTTTTTAGCGGTATTTTGTCAAATTTATTATTTTTGTCCTATCACATTATGCACCCGAAAAAACATTTAATATACCCTAAATCCACAAATTATGAAATTTGATCCAGCCTCAAAAATTCAGGACCTTATGCAGTTTGGCGAATTTGGCGATGTAAACCCATCAGTCACAGATTCAGCCACCTATACTTTTATGGAAGCAAAGACCATGGTAGATACTTTTCATGGAGAACAGGAGGGATGCTTTCTTTACTCACGCCACTGGAACCCATCAAACCGTTATCTTGCAGAAGCTCTGGCTGCAATGGAGGGCACGGAAAGTGCATGGGTAACAGCATCAGGGATGGCAGCAATTACCTCAGCCATTCTTCAGCTATGTAAATGCGGTTCTCATATAGTTTCAAGTGTAACCACCTATGGTGGTACATTTGCTTTTCTGGCCAACTACCTTAAAAAGTTTCAGATAGAAGTAACTTTTGTTGATCCTACCAATCATGAGCAAATAAGGAAGTCTATCAGACCCAATACTACACTTATCTATACCGAAACCATGACCAACCCCCTGCTTCAGATATGTGATATTGAAGCTTTAGCAAAAATTGCTGATGATCATGGAATCAAGCTACTGGTTGATAATACTTTTACACCCATGATTGTCGCTCCCGCTAAATTGGGTGCCCATATTGTGGTATATAGTATGACTAAATTTATCAATGGTAAGAATGATTGTGTGGCCGGTGCCATTTGCGCCGATGAACAATTTATTAATGATCTGGCTGATGTTAATACCGGAACTGCTATGTTGCTCGGGCCGGTGCTTGACCCTTTGCGTTCATCCAGCATACGTAAAAATCTGTTTACTTTGCACATAAGAATGAAGCAGCATAGCCATAATGCCATGTTCCTTGCGCATAAGTTCAAAGAAATCGGATTGAAATTTATTTACCCCGGAATGCCTGAACATCCACAGCATGAACTCCTCAAAAAAATTATGAATCCCGATTTCGGGTTTGGAGGTATGATTGCTATCGATATGGATACTGCCGAAAGAGCCAGCAAACTCATGGAAAAGATGCAGGAAAAAGGTGTAGGTTATCTGGCTGTCAGTCTGGGTTATTTTAAAACCCTTTTCAGTAATTCAGGTAAAAGCACATCAAGCGAAGTACCCGAAGAACTTCAGAGAGAAATGGGGATGTCAGAAGGCTTAATTCGATTCTCTGTGGGGCTTGATAATAACATTGAACGTACTTACAATATGATTCATGAGTCATTGAAAGAGTTGAACTTCTTATGATAAGTAGTAAAAAGCATAACTAATCATAAAAAATTCATGAATGGTAAAACAAAAACTTTTATTTGGCGTTTTTAAATTGTTTTAAGATATAAGTTTTTTCTTCATGTTGTTTTGGTTAGTTGATTGGTAGCCCCGGAATTTGAATAAGTTCCGGGGTTTTTTATTCCTTGCCATTATTTTTTCTTTTTACAAACACGGTTTTCAAACAATTGAATTTTTCATGGGTTTCTATGTATGTGATACAAAGAGTAATTAAAAACATGAAAAAGAAATAGTATGAAGAAAGTAGTTGTTTTTTTGGAAAAGTTGATTGAAGATTCTGAGTTTATTTATCCCTACCTCAGATTGAAAGAAGAAGGGTTTGATGTAATATCTGCAGCACCTGAAAATAAAGTTTATACCGGCAAAGCAGGACAGAGTTTTAAGGCCGATAAAGTGTTTTCTGATGTCAAAAATGAAACTTTTGATGTTGTTATAGTCCCGGGTGGTTATGCCCCTGACCTGTGGCGTCGTGATTCAGAGATTGTTGATTTTGTAAAAAGACATCATGTAAATGGCAAAATCATTGCATCCATTTGCCACGGGCCATGGCTGCTTATATCTGCCGGTATTGTAAAGGGAAGAAATGTAACAGGCTTTTTTGCCATAAAAGATGATCTGATTAATGCAGGTGCAAACTATGAAGGGAAAGACTGGGTTGAAGATGGTAATCTGTTAAGTAGCACCAATCCGCAAACCATGTTGCCCATGATGAAGCGGTTGGTTGAGAAAATGAAAGAATAAAAGGCCCGGAATATTATCCTGGGTAAATAAGAAAGGCCACCATTTTGGGTAGCCTTTTTTATTATTGAATTGTAATTGTTAAACAAGTATATTTCCCGTCATTTCTTCAGGAGCATCAATGCCCATCATACTTAATATGGTAGGAGCAAGATCGGCCAGCCTGCCGCCATCCTTAAGTTGCTTATAATCATTATCGAGTAACCAAAGGGGAACAGGATTGGTAGTATGTGCTGTATTTGGCGAACCATCTTCATTGAAAGCGAAATCAGCATTTCCATGATCCGCAGTTATGAAAACCGAATAACCATTATCAAGAGCCGCTTCAGTAACTTCCTTAACACATCCGTCAACCGTTTCCACGGCTTTTTTGATGGCTTCATAAACTCCTGTATGTCCTACCATGTCGGCATTGGCAAAATTCAGGCAGATAAAATCAAATTTCTGCTTTTTTATCTCTTCTACTACAGCATCTTTTATTTCGTGTGCGCTCATCTCAGGCTGGAGGTCGTAAGTTGCTACCTTGGGCGAAGAAACCATAATACGTTCTTCCCCATCAAACTCGGTTTCGCGCCCTCCGCTAAAGAAGAAAGTCACGTGCGGGTATTTTTCTGTTTCAGCAATACGTAACTGTGTTTTGTTGTTTTTCTCCAGAATTTCACCCATGGTGTTTTTCAGATCATCTTTATCGTAGATGATTTTAACATTTTTGAACGATTCGTCGTATTTAGTCATGGTCAGATAGTGCAGGGGCATGGTTTTCATATCATGCTCAGGCATATCCTTTTGAGTGAGCACAACAGTAATTTCGCGCAGCCGGTCGGTACGGAAGTTAAAACAAATAACCACGTCGCCCTTTTCAATGGTGGCAAGGGGTTGGTTGTTGTCATCCACAATTACTTTGGGTTTAATAAACTCGTCAGTAACATTATCATCGTAAGAAGCCTGAATGGCAGATGCACTGTCTTTAAACTTTTCACCTTCTCCTTTAATCAGCATATCATAGGCCAGCTTAATGCGTTCCCAGCGTTTGTCGCGATCCATGGCATAGTATCTTCCACAAACAGTTGCAACGGTTCCGGCTGATTTTTTTAAATGTTCTTCCAACTGATCCACATATCCCAGGCCGCTTTTAGGGTCGGTATCGCGACCATCGGTGAATGCATGAATGAATAAATTGTCAAAATCATGCATCTTAGCCACATCACAAAGCCCGAAGAGGTGGTCCATAGCTGAGTGTACTCCTCCTTCGGAAACCAGGCCAAGCAAATGTACCTTCCTGCCTTCCTTTTTTGCATATTCAAATGCCTGGTTTAAGGTTTCGTTTTCCTGAAAAGTACCATCCTTAATGGCTTTTGATATCTTAACAAGGTCCTGGTAAACAATTCTTCCTGCACCAATATTGAGATGGCCTACTTCTGAGTTGCCCATCTGACCTTCTGGTAAACCAACATCTTCACCTGAAGTTTTTATTGTGGTATGTGCAGCTTTCTGGTTTAAACTTTCTGTAAAGGGTACATTGGCATTAGCAATGATATCGGATCGGTCACCTTTTCCTTCACCCCATCCATCCATGATCACGAGAATAACTTTTTTCTTGTCCATTTTTTTCCTTTTCGTATTTTAATTTTGAGTCGATAGTATTAATTTGAATTATATGCTTGTACGTATAGCCTCTACCGGATCGAGCCTTGCGGCCGACCAGGCAGGCACAAAACCTGCAATAAGACCAATGATAACGGATACATTTATTCCAAGTAAAACATTTTCGGCACTCAGTAAGAGGTCCATTTCAAAGCCCCATGAAGCAAGCCATGAAATCCCAAGAACCATAATCAGCCCGATCATTCCGCCCATAAGGCTTAAAATTACTGCTTCTACCAGAAACTGAATGAGAATAAAATAGTTTTTTGCTCCCAGTGCTTTTTGTATACCTATAATGCCGGTTCTTTCCTTAACCGAAACGAACATGATGTTTGCTATTCCGAAACCGCCCACCAGTATGGAGAAGCCACCAATTATCCAACCTGCTATTTTAATGATGGCAAAAAGGCTGTCGAACTGTCGTGATAAAATGCTTGACTGATTCAGAGCAAAGTTATCCTCGGCGGCCGGTTTAATTCGTCTGATGCT
Organism: Bacteroidales bacterium; assembly: GCA_007118135.1. GTDB lineage: Bacteria > Bacteroidota > Bacteroidia > Bacteroidales > UBA7960 > SKVR01. Next base: position 5,314 of record SKSE01000031.1, read on the forward strand.
GCGCATAGCCCCCCTGAGTTCATCGGTTAGTTCTTCATTATTTATACCATCCCGACCTTTAGCCAATATAGCAGGATTATACCTGTCGCTGTTTAAATCAATGAATGAGTTTACGTAATTAACAGGAAGCAAAATTAACTCATCATGACTACTTCCAAAGGTGTCTTCCCCTTCGCGGGTTAAAACACCAATCACTTCAATATTACGACCGAATATCTTGATATTATTTCCGATTGGATCCTGCTCATTAAAAAGATTGGCTGCAATTTGTGCTCCCAAAATGGCCACATTTCGACCGTTGTAAGACTCAGTGGGAGAAAAGTATCTGCCTGTTTCGATTTCAAATGAACGCACCTTGTCATAATCATGTGTTACGGTAAAGAGTGTAACCCTTTCCAGGCTGCGATTACCAAATTCAACCGTACGGGTAGTAGATGCTGTAAAAACCACTGATTCCAAAACCTGGGTTCTCCGCATAAGCTCGTCAAGTTCGCTAACTCGGGGTGTAGGGCGGTTTATATAACGCCACCACGGATAATCACTGCTGAATTCCCATGGCCATTTTTGGATATAAATTACATTTTCACCCAAACTGGCAATGGAGGTTCTCACCCCCCTCTCCAAAGCATCAACCACACTGAAAACTGAAATAATAGCAAAAATACCTATAGTTATACCCAGCAATGTAAGAAGAGTGCGAAGCTTGTTGGCAACTACACTACCCCAGGCAAAAAATGCACTTTCCTTGAGTAATCTGATAAAGAGTATCATGCTGGAATTTTTGAGGTTGCAAAGGTACTAAATAAAGGTAAGTTATAGTCGGTAAACTCCTAATAATACAGAAACAATGAACCAAATCTACTTGAGTTTACGCACCAGTTCTGATGCATAAACAAAGTCTTCAACTTCTTTGTTGCCGGTGGTAAGAATTTCTTCTGAACTTCCTTCCCACCATAAATTCCCTTTATAAAGGAAAACCACATGATCACCAATTTCCATAACACTGTTCATATCGTGTGTGTTAATTACTGTTGTCATCTGAAACTCTTTGGTAATCTCACTGATAAGATTGTCAATTACAATAGCAGTTTGCGGATCGAGACCTGAGTTGGGTTCATCGCAAAAGAGATAATCAGGATTATTGGCAATAGCTCTTGCTATTGCAACCCTTTTTTTCATCCCGCCACTTATTTCGGCAGGATAAAGATGATTGGCATTAAGAATATTTACTCTGTCGAGGCAAAAATGGGCACGATTGAGCTTTTCCTTTTTGGTCATATCTTTATTAAACATTTCCAGTGGAAAGACAACGTTCTCTTCTACAGTAAGTGAGTCGAACAGAGCACTGCCCTGAAAGAGCATACCCATTTTTTTTCTGACACGTGTGCGTTCAATCTCTTTCATCCCGGTAAAATTCAACTTGTTAAAAAACACCCCACCGGAATCAGGCTCTAGTAATCCTACCAGGCATTTCATCAATACAGTTTTTCCTGAGCCGCTCTGGCCGATGATAAGGTTTGTTTTTCCCTGCTCAAAAGTGGTATTGATACCTTTGAGTACATTCAGCTCGCCGAACGATTTTTCCAAATCATTAACCTGTATCATACCAGTAATATTTGTGTGAGAATCAGGTTGAAAATAATAATGTAAATACTGCTGAATACAACAGCTTTTGTGCTGGCATGACCCACTTCAAGTGCTCCGCCCTTTGTGTTATAACCGAAATAACCCGAAATGGATGAAATAAGAAAGGCAAATACAACAGTTTTTACCAGCGCATAAAAAACATCATAGGGTGCAAATTCGAAAAGTATCCCGTAGTTATAATGGCTTAAGGGAACAACATTGGTAATGGCTGATGCCATCCATCCGCCCAATACACCCAGGAATATACTTATAACAATCAACATAGGGTTAACAATCATACTGGCAATAATTTTAGGCAATATGAGATAGCCTGCTGAATTAATACCCATAATTTCTAATGCATCAATTTGCTCAGTTACACGCATGGTTCCTATTTCAGATGCTATGCGTGAGCCTACTTTTCCGGCAAGAATAAGGCTTACAATTGTAGGAGAAAATTCAAGTATTATGGATTGTCGTGTGGCAAAACCTACAGCATAAATCGGTAGCAAAGGGTGGTCGGTGTTAAAGGCAGTTTGAATGGTTACTACTGCACCCATAAAGACAGAAATAATGGCTACAATTCCAAGACTTTCCAGGCCAAGGTTGTCCATCTCAATAATGATCTTTTGCCTGTAAATTTTTGCGTTTTGTGGCCTGCGCAAGATTTTTACCAAAAGCAAAAGGTAACTTCCTATGTGGATAAATAATTTCATTTATGCAGGATATTCATTGTGCGAATTTACTCCATTTTTTTTGATATTTTATTAATCGGGCCTGCTTACAAAGGCGTTATGGTCTTAATAAATTGAAAAAAAATATGTAGGTTTGCAGATATTTAAACCTCCGGGGTTTACTAATTATCTGGATGAGAAACTTACTCAAATTCAAATATTTCATTGCAATATTTCTTTTTGCCGCAATGTTATCTTCATGTTCTGTATTGCGTGGGCGTAAATGCAATTGTCCCCAATGGAGTAAGGACATTCCTGTTTCCCCGTTAGAAACCATTGAAATTGATGCAGCCCAGGCATAAAGAGATTATAATAAAATATCTGCCTGCCCAAACTGTGGAACAGGTAATTGAATTAATTACCAAATATAATATTCAGCTTAGGATTACAGCAGGCAGAAATACCAAGCTTGGTGATTATCGGCCACCAGGTATTAAATCCAAAACGCATCGTATTTCTGTAAACGGAAATCTAAACCCATGGTTTCTTTATCTTGTTTTTCTGCATGAATTGGCTCATCTGTTGATTTGGAATAAATATAAAAATCGGGTAAATCCTCATGGACCTCAATGGAAACAGGAGTTTTCGTCTTTGCTCAGCCGATTGGTATTTAGTGATACGTTGCCTTCCGATTTGGTAGTTCCTGTAAAGAAATTCTCGGAAAATATAAAAGCAACTTTTGCATCTGATCCTGGATTATGGAAAGCATTAAAGAGCTATGATAAACACAGTCATGATGAATTATTTGTAGAAGATGTACCCCTGAACTCCTATTTTGTTGCTGCGAATGGAAAAATATTTAAAAAGGAAGAAAAAATAAGAACCCGATACCGCTGTCTTTGTATGAATAATAAACGCAGATATCTTTTCCATCCGATGGCAAGTATTACTCCATTGGATCAAGAGATAATAACCGAATAAAATTAATTCAATATATCTCAGGTTGAAAGTCAGATTCTGGATTTTCTGCCTTATGTAAACATAAAAGCTATGGATAAAAACAATTACGTTTTAATAATGGCAGGTGGCGTTGGAGAACGTTTCTGGCCCATGAGTAAAACCAGTCGTCCCAAGCAATTCATTGATATTTTGGGTACGGGTCGTACTCTGATTCAACAAACCTACGACAGGTTTGTAAAAGTTTGCCATCCGGACAATATTTACGTGGTAACCAATAAAATATACCGCGACCTGGTGCTTGAACAACTTGACGGAATGGCTGAAAGCCAGGTTATTTGCGAGCCTGCCCGCAAGAATACAGCACCCTGTATTGCCTACGCTGCTTATAAGATACATGCCATGAATCCCGATGCACGGATGGTGGTTGCACCTTCTGATCATATCATTATGAAAGAAGATGTGTTTTGCGATATCATTAGCTTAGCTATGGATGCAGCACGCGACAATGAGAATTTTTATACCCTTGGAATCAAACCCTCCCGGCCTGATACCGGTTACGGATATATTCAGTATGTTGCAGGCACCCGCTACGAACACAGCGATTTGCTGAGAAAAGTAAAAACATTTACTGAAAAACCTAACGAAGAACTGGCTGTTTCATTCATTCAGAGCGGAGACTTTCTCTGGAATTCGGGCATTTTTATCTGGTCATGCAATGCTATTATTGATGCTTTTGAGAAGTTTCAACCAGAAATCAGTTATGTGTTTCAAAAAGCCATTGGTATATATAATACCCCCGAAGAGGCACCTTATATTGAAACGGCTTACCCTACATGTAAAAGTATTTCTATTGATTATGCCATTATGGAAAAGGCTGAAAATGTCTTTGTCTTTATCTCAGATTTTGGCTGGAGCGATCTGGGAACATGGGGCTCTCTTTATGAAGCAAGGCAAAAAGACACTAATAACAATGCTGTTATGGGAGCCAATGTTATGGTTTATGATTCTTCAAATTGTATCGTTAATGTTCCCAATGAGAAAATTGTAATTCTTCAGGGGCTCAACGACTATATAGTCTCAGAATCAGACAGTGCATTGCTGATATGCCAGAAATCGCAGGAGCAGCAAATACGGAAATATGTCAATGACATCAAACTCTTCAAAGGTGAAGAATATGTTTAATTATGAACCCCTAATATTTTCTCAATTTCACTATTCTAAATTTTGTTACCTAATTTAAATATGACTAATAAAATTATAATTGTCCTGCTTCTGTTTCTGTTGGGCTTGCAACCTCAATTAAAAGCTGATGAGGGGATGTGGCTCCCTTTTATGATCGACCCTCTTTTACATGAAAAAATGCAGGAGATGGGATTAGTGCTCACTCCTGAGCAGATTTTCAGTATTAATGAATCAAGTCTCAAAGATGCCATAGTAATTTTTGGTGGAGGTTGTACCGGTGAAATTATTTCCGAACAGGGACTTTTGCTAACCAACCACCATTGTGGTTATGGTCGCATACAAGCACACAGTACACCTGAAAATGATATTCTTACCGATGGCTTTTGGGCAATGACCCGGGATGAAGAACTGCCAAATCCTGGTCTCTCTGTAAGTTTTCTGGTAAACGTAGCAGATGTAACCAATGAAGTTTTAGACGAACTGAATGATGATATGAACCGGCAGCAGCGGGATGCTGCCATACGCAGGGTTAGTAATCGCCTTGTAAGTGAAGCAACCGAAGATACCCACTATATTGCCAACGTGAGGGCTATGTATGCCGGCAATGAATTTTACCTTTTTGTTTATGAACGTTTTAATGATGTAAGAATGGTAGGTGTACCGCCTTCTTCCATTGGGAAATTCGGGGGAGATACCGACAATTGGATGTGGCCGCGGCAAACAGGTGATTTTGCACTTTTCAGGGTATATACTGCTCCTGACGGCACACCTGCTGAATATTCCCCTGAAAATATTCCTCTACAACCCCGGCATCATCTGCCCGTTTCTATAAGAGGGGTTCGTGAAGGTGATTTTACAATGGTACTGGGTTTTCCGGGCTCTACCGACAGGTATCTCACATCAATGGGAATAAACTTTAAGCTCGAAAATGAATTTCCTGTTCGCATAGATATTCGCAGGAAAAAACTTGATATCATTGAAGCTGCAATGGCTGAAAGTGATGAAATCCGTATAAAATATGCATCAAAGCAATCGGGAATATCTAACTACTGGAAGAATTTTATAGGCATGAGCACGGCCCTTGAAAGACTCAATGTAGCAGAAACCAAGAAAGAACTGGAAAATGAGTTTAAAGCATGGGTGGAAGAAGATGTATCACGTAAACAGGAATATGGTGAAGTAATGAACATCTTTGCCAGGGCCTATGAAGGTTACAAAGGTTTTCATTCTCATAATTTTATCTTTTTTGAAGCCATTTTTACCGGCCCTGATCTTATTCGTACGGCTTTAGGTTACAGAACTCTTGAAAGATTGTTGAAAGAAAAAGCAGGACCGGAAGAAATCCAGAATGAGATCGACAGGTTGCAGGCATCCGTAGAACGAATATATCGGAACTATGATAAAGGTGTTGACCAGGAGCTTTGGGCTGCTATGATGGAAGTTTATAACAGGAAAGTCCCAAATCACCTTAAACCTGATATTTTCAACGAGGTGCAAAGACGTTTCCGTGGAGATTTCAACCGATTTGCATCAGAAGTTTACAGGAAGTCTGTTTTTGCCAGTGCTGCAAATCTGGAAAATTTTCTGGCAAAACCATCTTTGCGCAGGCTCCAAAACGACTGGGTTTTCAGGATGGCCGTGGCCTTGTTTGAAAACTATACCGGTATTCAGGAACAAATGATGGAATATGATGATATGCTGGCAGAAGCTAATCGGCTATTCATAAGGGGATTAAGAAGTATGGACCCTGACAGGTTATTTTATCCTGATGCCAACAGTACTATGCGGTTTACCTATGGGTCTGTTGGCGGATATCATCCTGCCGATGCTGTTTATTATGATTATGTAACTACTACACAGGGAGTAATTGAGAAAAAAGATCCCAATCACCATGAGTTTGTAGTGCCCGAAAAATTGGTTCAGCTCATTAAAAACCGCGACTTTGGTGAATATGGTAATGGTGAAACCATGATAGTAAATTTCATTGCCAACAATGATATTACGGGCGGAAATTCAGGAAGCCCTGTGCTTGATGGCGAAGGAAACCTTATCGGACTGGCATTCGATGGAAACTGGGAAGCTATGAGTGGTGACATCCTTTTCGAGCATGAAACCCAACGATGCATTAACGTGGATGCCCGATATATCTTGTTCATTATCGACAAATTTGCAGGTGCGCATCATCTTATTGATGAAATGACAATTATTAGATAGATTAAAAAATTATTTACTGAAAAAAAGCGAAGTTCCGCTTCAGGAACTTCGCTTTTTTATCCAGGCAGAACTTTTATGTTTTAATAACCAGGTGTTATGCCCATATTGTAAAACATAAAAGACCATATATCGGTTTGCTCTTCAATGATTTTCGACATGGGTTTACCTGCACCGTGTCCGGCATCTACATCAACCCTTATAAGTACCGGATTATCTCCTTCATGGCGGCTCTGTAATTCGGCAGCAAATTTAAAACTGTGTGCCGGTACAACTCTGTCATCGTGGTCAGCAGTTGTAATAAGTGTGGCAGGATAATTTACTCCTTGCTCAAGGTTATGAAGTGGGGAGTAAGAATAAAGATTATGAAAATGTATCTCATCTTCGCTGGTACCATAATCATCAGCCCATGCCCATCCTATAGTAAAAAGGTGATAACGTAACATATCCAGAACACCCACTGCGGGGAAGGCCACCTTAAATAATTCCGGACGTTGTGTCATGGCTGCTCCCACCAATAATCCGCCATTGGAACCACCCTGAATGGCAAGCTTCTCAGGGTTTGTGTAACCCTCGTCTATAAGATATTCAGCCGCAGCAATAAAGTCGTCAAAAACGTTTTGGCGGTTTAGCTGTTTTCCAGCTTCATGCCACTCTCTTCCATACTCACCACCGCCCCGCAAATTAGCCATCGCATAAACACCGCCATTTTCAAGAAGGATTAATCGTGAAACACTGAATCCGGGAGTCAGGCTTACATTAAACCCACCATAGCCATAAAGCAGGGTAGGATTAGAACCATCCGGTTCTATGCCCTTTTTATATACAATAAACATTGGAACTCTTGTCCCATCTTTACTGGTATAAAATACCTGGCGTGTTTCAAAGTCTGCAGGATCAAAATCCACATCCGACTGAAAATAGGGCTCATACTCATTGGAATGAACATCAAACTTAAATATAGTGGAAGGGTAAGTGAATGAAGCAAAACTAAAAAAAGCAATATTATCATCTTTCTTTCCGCTGAATCCTCCCAGTGAACCTGGTGCTGGTAATTCAATTTCTGCTTCTTTAGTGCCATTAATATTATGAATAAAAGCTCTGGAATGAGCATCTTGCAGATAGTTACTTATAATTTTACCGCCAACCAGGTTAATACTGCGCAACACATGCTCATTTTCTGGTATGATTTCTTTCCAGTTGGCAGGGGCAGGATTAGCCGGATCTATTAAAATCAACCTGTACCGGGGTGCCGAATGATTGGTAATTACCAGCAAATGGCCATCAATATGGTCAATTACACGGTTGGTATAGTCAAATCCTTTAATAATATTTTTAAAGCCATTTCCAGGCGTTGTATTATCCTTTACATAAATGGCATTACCACTGGTGCTTTGCGACTCATTTAGAATTACAAAACGCTCATCATCGGTGGTAGAAATACCATAGTTTCTTCGGGGATGATCAGAATTATAATATATGAGCTCGTCATCATCCTGCAATGTGCCAAGCCTGTGGTAGTATACTTTGTGAAATTCATTGGCGCCTGAAAGTTCTTCACCGGGTGCAGGTTCATCGTACCTGCTGTAGTAAAATCCGTCTCCCTGCCAGGAAATACCACTGAACTTTACCCATTTTATGTGATCTTCCAGGACTTTTCCGGTTTCTATCTCCTTAACAAAAATCTCATTCCAGTCAGACCCACCTTTTGAGATGCTGTAAGCCATATATTTTCTATCGTTTGAAACACTGAGGCGACTTAGTGAGATTATACCTTCTTCCGACATTTTATTGGGATCAAGGAAAACCCTGGATTCTCCGTCAATTCCTTCTCTCACATAAAGAACACTTTGGTTTTGCGTTCCATCATTTTTGAAATAGAAGTAGTATTTACCCTCTCTCCACGGGGTACTATACCTTTCATAATTCCAAAGCGAAGTTAACCTTTCATTGATTTTATTCCGGTAGGGTATTCTTTCCAGGAAGCCAAAAGTAACTTCATTCTGTGCCATAACCCACGACCTGGTTTCTTCTGAGTTGTCATCTTCGAGCCAGCGGAATGGATCGGCAACCTCAACTCCAAAATAGTTATCCACTGCATCATCCATCCTGGTTTCAGGATATTGAAGCGGTTGTTCCTGTTTGCATTGTGTATTTAAAAATACCATAGTAAACAGGACAAGGAAATTCATTCTTTTTTTGTTCATGATGTAAAAATAATTTTTGAGAATATCTAGTGAATAAGAAAGACAAGGTAAATATATATTATTTTTACTTTGGTTATCTTTGCCGCATTAACAATCTTACAATTTTCAATTTTTTATGAGAAGTCAGAAAATCAAAGAAAGTCTTGTTTTTAAAAAGGATATAATTTTAAAATCTGCTACAGATCAGGAGCTTGAAGAACATGAATATCTTTTTTCAAAAACTGTTTACAATGAAGATGGAAAAGTTATAAGTGAAAAACAATATGATGCACAGGGTGAACTGGTTCAGGATTATATTTATAACTACAATGAGCAGGGATTCCTGATTGAAGAAAAATTACAGGAATCAGATGGTTTTATTGCTGTTCATAAAACTTTTGAAGTAGATGATAAGGGAATTGTTTTGAAGGAGTTTCGTCATTATATGGATGAATCTTTTGATACTATCATCTATAATTATGATGAAGATGGGAAACTCGTAAAAAAAGAAACATTTGATCCTGATAACGAACTTGAAACAGTAGAGAAGTTTTCATATGAAGGCAATAAATTAAGCAGACACCTGATAACCGATACAAACGATGAAGTGCTTTCCGATAAAAAAATTGTTTATAATGAAATGGGAAATCCTTTAGAAATAGAAGATTATGATGGCTCAGTCGGAGAGTCAGTTAAAAAGACTACAGAATACTATCCTTCAGGAAATAAAAAGCAAGTGCTTTCCTATAACGATGCCGGACAGTTATTCGAGAAGGTTTCGCTGAAAGAAGATGGAAAAGGTAAAATCATTCAGGTTATCGAAGAGAGCACCAGTAAGAAAAACACTATCAATTTTTCCTATGATGACCATGGCAATGTGATTTATCAGGATGAATTTGACCGCAATGGAGAAATGATTGGTAAGGTAAGCAGGGTTTATGACGAAGATAAAAAGCTTGTTTTATCGAATGTATTCATTCATGGTGGAGGCAGAGGCCTTTCGAGAAACTACACGCTACGGCAGGAATATGTATATTATTGATTTGATTTTAAAGACATAACAATTTTTTGTCTCATGGAATTTGCTGGTTTTTTGGATTCATTCTGGTGGACCTGGATTGTACTTCCCTTGTTGATCTTTTTTTCGAGAATCATTGATCAGAGTATTGGTACTTTAAGGGTTATATTTGTATCCAAGGGTTTGAAGCAGGTGGCTCCTTTTCTTGGTTTCTTTGAAGTAATCATATGGCTTCTTGCCGTGGCTCAGGTAATGAAACACCTGAACAACCCGATGTCTTACTTTGCCTATGGTGCAGGTTTTGCCATGGGAAATTATATTGGGATACTGATCGAGGAAAAATTATCTCTGGGTACTGTTCTTGTTAGGGTAGTACCTAAAAAAGACACTACCGAACTCATAACCCATTTACGCGATATGAATTTCGGAGTAACTGTAGTAGATGCTGAGGGAGCTATGGGAACCAAAGTAAAAATTCTGTTTACTATTACCAAGCGTAAGAACCTTTTCAAAGTTATTTCGGCTATCGACCAGTATAACCCCAATGCATTTTACACCATTGAAGAAATTAAAACGGTAAAGGATGGATATTTTGGCTTACCTATTCAACCCAAAGGAATAGGCATCAGGGAGAGACTATATAAACGCAAATAAATTAACTCTGAAACGATTATAAAAAAAGCCCTGCAGAATCTGCAAGGCTTTTTAAATTGTTATATCGTGAATTATCTTACGTCACCCCTAACAGTAGAGTAGTTAATGTTAAGAGCATTCACTAGTCGTAATTCCTGTTTTACATCCGTTACAATTCCCATTTTGGTTTCTCTGTCAATTTTCATGGATGTAATCATCAGAGGTCTTTCAGCCTCGGGTCTTGCCTGTCTTTCAGCCTCAACGAAAGAAGCTATCTCATTAATATTGGCAAAAGCATCGTTAAGCTGAATACGGGGTTCTGTACCAAAAATATTTGACTGGATGGGAGGCCCGATGTAAATGAAGCTAACCAGCGATTTACGTTCCAGTTTCTGTATCTCTGTAGCAGAGGGGAGAGTGTTCCTTACAAATAAGGTAGTTTCACGCATGGTTGTTGTAACCATGAAGAAGAATAAAAGCATGAAAATAATGTCGGGCAAAGAAGCAGTATTGATTTTCTGCGATTGCGTACCTTTATCTTTTTTAAATCTTCCTTGTATCATTATCTACCTCCTATATCTTTAGGTTCAGCTTCAGAAATTGCAAGGGGAACAGCCCTCCGAATAGCATCAACAAGATCAGGATCGGTAAGTTGATCAAACCTTACACCAAATTGTTCCATGGAAAGGTCATTTCTGATATCATTAAATGCTGCGGCCAATTCGTTTTGAACAGCGATGTACATTTCATACGATGTGCCCCGGTCATTCTGGAGCGAAACAACACCTCTTGATCTTTCAACTTCACCGAGATTTTCTATCTCATCCATAAATTTAACAGGCATGGAGGGGTCGTTTGTAGGATTGGTGATGAAATTTTTTGTTTGTTCGCGTAATGTTCTGATATCGCCAAGTTCGCCCCGTACCAGCAACCTGTCGTTCATATCAACAAGAACAACAAACACATTACGCTCCCTCACAGGAGGTGGTGGTGGTGCATTGGGGTCAATAGGCGGGGGCAAGAGTCTTCTCAGTCCTGTGTCCACATCCATTGTTGTAGTAACAAGGAAAAACACCAGGAGCAGGAAGGCTATATCCGCCATTGAACCGGCATTGATTTCGGGATTCATTCTAGCCATAGAGAGTTCTCCTAATTTTTTGTATTATCTGAATAATTTTGACACTTCTGTGAAAACTGCAGCGATGAAGGCAAGGCCAATAAGCATCATGGTTGTTATTATTCCTCCACCAATTACTTTGGACGCAGCAGAACCCACAGGCACAGCTACATCTGGATAAACTTCACTGGTTGCCAGGGCATAGCCGATGAAGAAAACCACAAGGAGAAATAATATGCCAAATAGTGCAGTTTTGGCTTTCTTAAAATTCAGAACCAAATGAAATATTGAGAATAAAATGGCTGCAAGTGCAGCTATACCCAACAGGATATAGGTTACTATTAAACCAGTATTTATTAGTGCGTCACTCATAGGACAATGGTTTTTACTTGTTATACTTGATTAAGATATCCATGAAGTAAATAGTTGCATCTTCCATACTATTTACAATTGTATCAATTTTTGATACGATGTAGTTATAGAAAATCTGCAGGATAACTGCAACTATAAGACCGAATACTGTGGTCAAAAGAGCTACCTTAATACCGTCTGCAACAATTGTGGGAGAAATGTCACCTGCACGAGCAATAGCATCAAATGCGGAAATCATACCGATTACCGTACCCATAAACCCAAGCATGGGGGCAATAGCGATAAACAGTGAGATCCAGGTCAGGTTCATTTCCAGTTTTCCCATCATAACACTACCATAAGAAACAACGGACTTTTCAACAACTTCCATTCCTTCATTGTAGCGATCAAGAGCCTGATAGAAAATGCTGGCTACAGGTCCACGGGTGTTTTTGCAAAGTTCTTTTGCTGAATCAACACCACCGCTTTTGAGTGCATCCTCAACCTTGTTAAGCAACTTGGTTGTGTTGGTGCTTGCAAGGTTCAGGTAAATAATTCTCTCAATACACAATGCAAGGCCTAGAATTAATGTAAGAAGAACAATACCCATAAACCTGGCATCACCTTCAATAAATCTTTCTTTCAGGATATAGTGGAAAGTAAGATCTTCTTCATCCTCTACTTCCTGCGCAAACATTGCGTCTGCGGGAGAAACTTCCTCTTCAACTTCTGTTTCAACAACTTCGGTTTCAGGTTCTTGCTGATCCTGAGCTTGTACTTTGGTGTTGAATCCGAAAGTAAGCATCCCGGCCATGGTCAAAAAGACAAATAATTTTTTCATAATAGATTCTATTGGTTTTGTTTTGACTGTAATTAATT
>SKSE01000194.1 GCA_007118135.1 Bacteroidales bacterium
AGGCACATTGTATCATTAAAGGGGAGAGTGTAAAACCCGACCATATTATATCCCTGGTTTTCGGCAACGGTGATTACTAAAAATTAAGCCGTCCGGCTTTATAAAAATGTGTTTGATAATATTCCTTTGAAAAGTCATTGATCACTACACCGGATACAGATGATGAGTGCACAAATTTATTGTTTCCCAGGTATATGCCTATGTGGTTGATCTGATTGCTGTTGATTTTAAAGAAGATAAGATCGGCTTCCTTTAGTTCCTCAACCAAAATTTCATTCGTTTGCCTGAAAATATCTCTTGAAGCACCCTTTAGGTTGGTTCCGAAAACTTCGTTGTAGAGTTTTTTGACCAGCCCTGAGCAATCCAGTCCGTCTCTGCCGGCGCGAATACGGTGGGGTGTGCCCATCAAGGGATAAAGGGCATTAAAAAGGGTAATATTGTTTTCGGATGTAATTTCAATACCGTTATCACGGAAAAAGGAGTAGCCCGCAATCCGGGTGGTATCAAAGATATTTTCATAAAGAGCGGCATCCGGATCGATATCCTGCGGTGAAAACAGAAAAAAAACCAGTGGAAATGCTGTAAAAACAAGAATCATTTTCATAATCAGTGCATTGCTCCTTATGTTTTCAGGGCTTAACATGTTTTTTTAAAGCCATCTTACGGCTAAAAACGGGACAAACCATATAACGCTGAAACAGGTCTTTATATTACGTTTATATGGGGGTTTTACGGATATAAAATATATTATACTTGCTAATTTTACCATCTTAATAAAAATAAACCAAAGCAATGTATGATGTACAGATTTATTACCCTTTTTGTTCTTTTTTTTCTGGTTGCTGAATCTTTTGCCCAGGTAAGACCTGCCCGCCGTCGCGAAGTGCAACGATTTTTCGAAAGTACAACCTATGTTGTCCAGGACAGAGATCCCTTTTCACAATTTAATGAACACCTAAAGAATGCTATGGAAAACCACTGGCATATTACTCCTGTAAAATATATTACTTTCAGTGAGTTTGAACGTATACGAACCAATGAAAACGCGTCTTTCATGATCTTTGCCGATATAAAGCAGAATAACCTAGTGGAAGTATACGAATTTATAAATTTTGTTATGGGTGATAAGAATCGCGATTTCGAAAACATGCCCGATTTGGGTTCAGTACCCATTGCCTATGTGGATGCAGACCAGGAATTGTATTATTATAAAATGGGTGCTTTGGTGAAATCTATGCAAACCTATGCCCAGGAACGGTCGAATACACCACGGTTGAGGCTAAGCCGCTATTTCAACGTTACAGATTCACGGCTGAAAACCATGGAGCTCTGGCTACTGGAAGATGAATTATCGCCAGAGATTAATTCAGATGAAAAAATCAGGAGACATTACCCTTACAGAGTGAGAATTGCAACCCGCGAGGAAATTGCCGGGGCCATTGCACAGGATCGCGAAGATGTAGCATTTCTGCACAAAATAGGACCTGAAGATACCATGCCCCACCCTGGCAGAAAATGCTGGAAATTTATTATTGCTGCAAACGATGGAAGAGTCCTTTACGCTTCACATCACGATATAGATAACAGGAATCCTGATGCACTGCTGGCATCGGACCTTGAAGAAATGGCCAAATAGGAAGCAAGCTGATTAGTTTAGTATAGGGTCTGAAGGGAAATTGGCCCAGATAGCATAGTCATTTCCAAGCTTTTTAAGTATGTTTCCCCACATAGCTTCAGGGCTTTGTGCGAGTACACTATCATGTGAAGCCTGTGTTACAATCCATGATTTTTCACCCATCTCACGATTGAGCTGGCCTTTTTCCCAGCCTGAATAGCCGATAAAAAATCTTACCTGTTCGGGTCCGACCAGTTTCAGGTCGATAAGTTCCATAAGCTTATTGATATCTCCACCCCAGTAGATATCGTCAAATACCAAAATGCTTCCGGGAAGCTTTTCGCCCAGCGTATGAAGGTAAAATAAACGTTCAGGGTGAACCGGTCCGCCGAGATAAAGCGGAAAGTCATTTTTTGGGAAATCCTTTACTACCTCATTCAGTTTAAGGTGTATGGGTTTATTCACAATCAGACCGAAAGAGCCCTCCTCAGGTTCATGCTCAATAAGCAATACCACGCTTTTACTAAAGTAAAAATCACGCAAAGCGGGCTCGCTTATTAATAATCTGCCTTGTGAAGGTTGCAATTTAGGAGTCATTTTTAGTGTTTTAAAGTGGTGATTAAATCTATATTTGAAATTGCAGGTGCAAAGTGTTTAAAACAATTAAAGATTTATCTTTGCATTAACCTTTGACTTGTCAAACAACAAAAAGAATACCATTGTTCATATGTCAGAATCGGGTCAAAATAAAAAGTTTGAGCAGTTGCGGCATCAGTATCCGGTATTTACCTATGAAGATTTTTCATGGAGCTACAAGGGAGAGAAGCTGATATTGAAATTCCATTTTATTCTGGGTAACAGTTATGACTTTTTACCTGAACTCACAATAGATCTGAAGAGCTGGCCTGTAAATCTTCCTGATGATGAAATCATGGATAATCTTGTGTTTCATATTGGTATGGCAGAGTTGGTCAGTTATTGGAAGGCAGCATGTTCTCCCGTCATTCTTATCAAACCATACAGACTGAAGCCTGTACAAACAAGATGGTGGAAAAAATTATATTACCAGGGACTTGGCGAGTTCTTTTATCTCAATAAGATTGATACAAATCAAAATGATTTTTTGTCATTTTCGTTTGAAAAAAATACAACACCTGTGCCTTCAGAATTCAGGATTGAGCTTGAAGATGCTTTGCTTATACCGGTGGGGGGAGGTAAAGATTCGGTGGTAACACTGGATATCCTGGCACGTGATACTACAAATGCAGCAGTACTGGTTATCAATCAGCGTAAAGCCACAGAGCAATGTATTCAAAAAGCCGGACTGGGAAAAAATGTATTTGAAGTTAAACGTAATATTCATAGTACATTGCTTGAGTTAAATGAAAGAGGTTTTTTAAACGGTCATACGCCCTTTTCATCGTTACTGGCATTTGTAAGTGCACTAGCTGCTGTTATAACAGAAAAAAAACACATCGCACTCTCCAATGAGTCCAGTGCCAACGAAGCTACTATACCCGGGACAAACATCAACCATCAGTATTCAAAATCCTTTGAATTTGAGCAGGATTTCCGTTCGTACCTTCATAATTTTATTAGTCCGGATATTAATTATTTCAGTTTTCTCAGACCCTTGAATGAGTTGCAGATTGGAGCCATGTTTTCGCGGAATACTAAGTATTTTGATGTTTTCAGGAGTTGCAATGTGGGAAGTAAAACAGATACATGGTGCTGCAACTGCTCCAAATGTTTGTTTACCTATATTATGCTTTCACCTTTCGTGGATAAGAATACTATGGTGAAGATTTTTGGTGAAAATCTTTTTGAGAATGAAAACCTTGAGCAAACGCTTTTTCAGCTTTCCGGATTGGCTCCCGAGAAACCTTTTGAATGTGTTGGAACCATAAATGAAGTAAACTCTGCCCTTGCATGGTTGTGCGAAAATAATGATTACCATACACTTCCTGTTTTGCTTAAGAAATATCAAAAGGTAACCAGTGGCATAAAATTTACATCTCTGAAAGAACAGCTTCAATACTGGAACGGATTTCATAGTCTTATTCCCAAATTTGAAAAGCTTTTGAAAGAATCTTTAAAGACTGTTCAACAGGATAATATATGAGAAAATCCCGTATAGCAGATTATTTTCATTTGAAGTTTGTCGGTAAAACGGTGAGTCTGCTGGGGTTTGGCAGAGAAGGAAAGTCCAGCTACAGGACTTTACGCTATTTTCTGCCTGATTTAAAAATAATTATTTCTGACAGTAGTCATCAGTGCATAGATGAATTTGCAAATGAGTTCGGTACCGACCCCAATGTTAGATTCTGTTGCGGAGAAGATTATCTTAACCCACTTTATCAGAGTGATATTATAATAAAATCGCCTGGTGTTTCCCTGAAGCTGCTGACAGATTCTGAAATTTTATCAAAGATCACATCCCAGACTGAAATATTTCTTGAACTTTTCAGGGATCAGGTAATTGGTGTTACCGGTACCAAAGGTAAAAGCACTACAGTTAGTTTGCTTTATCAGATTCTTAGAAACGCAGACAGGGATGTTCTGCTTGGTGGAAATATTGGCAAGCCTCCATTGGATTTTTTGGATAAGATTAGTCCTGATTCGCTTTTGGTGTTTGAAATGAGCAGCCATCAACTTGAAAATATTAAAGTTTCTCCTAAAGTTGCGGTTCTGCTAAATATTTTTCAGGAGCATCTTGATCATTACAAATCCTATCGCTATTACCAGCTTGCTAAGTACAATATTGCCCGTTGGCAGAAACCGGGAGATATTTTTATATGGAATGGGGAAAGCGAAATACTCAGGGAATTGCTATCAGAATTTCTCACAGAATCAGAGCAAATGGTGATTCATTGTAAGCCCGGCGACAAAGCCGGAGCCCGTTGCAACGATGATAACCTTTATATTGATGATGGTTCCGGAGAGATATGTTTTGAAAACTTTTGCAAACGTCGAAAACTGCCGGGCAAACATAATCTGACCAATATCCTTGCTGCCGGTTTGGCTGCCTATATAAAAGGAGTTGATCCTGAGATCATCAGGAAAACTACAGAAACATTTGATGGATTGCCCCACCGTCTTGAATTTATCGGTGAACGCAATGGAGTTCGTTACTATAATGATTCCATAAGTACCATTCCTGAATCAACCATAGAAGCCTTAAAAACTTTTCCTGATACCCATACGCTGTTGCTTGGCGGGTTTGACAGGGGAGTGGATTATTCTGCATTGGTAAGCTATCTTAAAAATCATCCGGTAAATAGAATACTGTTTATAGGAAAAGCAGGTCTGCGGATTGCCAAAGAATTGTTTCATTCTGATGAGTTGAGCGAAGCAATGATTTTTCAGGATTTTGAAAGTACAGTCAAAGCAGCCATTGGTATTACACCCGCCGGTGCCATCTGCCTGTTGTCACCTGCTGCTGCCAGTTATGATATGTTCAAAAATTTTGAACACAGGGGAGAGAAATTCAGGCAGATGATCCTTGAAAAAGACTCACCTGCCTGAAAAAGCTCTTTGAACTGCCTGCCGTTTATTTCCCTTGTTTCTTTTGAGGCTTAACTCCAACAGGGTTTGCAACGGCTTTGGTGCGAGGTCTTAATTTTCCATAGGTTCCACGAAAAATCTTACCTCTTCTGGTTTTCATATCTCCTTTTCCCATGGTAAATATTATTATGTTAGTATTGAAGTTAATTTGCTCAATAAACAAATGTAAGAAAAAAAGTGGTTTTATGCACCCGGTTTTTCCAGTTCCATTTTCATTCTGCGGATAAAAGTCCTGGGGTTTTTTATGGTTTTGAGTGCATAATCAAATAAGAGTATGTCCTTTTCTTCAGCATTGAGCTGCCATCCTTTTACTTCTTTTCTCATTCTTCCGGTTATTTCGTAAACGCAAATGGCAGCGGAAACTGAAAGGTTATAACTTTCGGTAAATCCATACATGGGGATTTTTACAAATGCATCGGCATGTTCAAGAGCGGCTTCAGAAAGTCCGTCGCCTTCGTTACCCAATACAAGTGCTGTTTTCTTGTCCAAAGGTAGCTGGGTGATGTGCACATCATTTTTATGGGGAGTGGTGGCTACAATTCTGTAACCTTTATTTTTTAATTGTTTAAAACAGTTTAGTGTATTATGATCGTGCCGGTTATATTTATGCAAATTGATCCATTTGTCGGAACCCACAACAATGTCGCGGTTTATCTCATAGGGATTCCGGTTTTCAATGATATGCAGGTCCTGGATTCCCATTAATTCACAAGTGCGTATTACTGCACTTGCATTTTGGGGTTGAAAAATATCTTCCAGGACTACTGTAATGTAGCGGGTTCTTTGCGAAAGGATATCCCGGAATTTCTGCCATCTTTCTTCTGAGATCATTTGCTGCAGATGGCCAAGTATATAATCTCTTTCGCACTTATCAAATTTCATTACACTCTATCATTGGATTTAAGCATGATAGCTATGGTTTTGTAAAGAATTCGGCAGGCAATGATACCATCCAACTGCCTGTTACCGGTTTCCACAAGGTCAAACCCTATGATGGTTTTTCCCGAAAGGGCAATCTGCTCAAAAAGATATAAAGCCTGGCTGTAGCTTAGCCCACCAGGAACAGGAGTACCTGTACCCGGACAATAGGCAGGTTCCAGTCCGTCAATATCAAAACTAATGTAAACCTTATCGGGAAGTTCACTAACTATATCCTTACAAATATTTTTCCAGTTATCGCCTTCAAAAAGTCTTCTGTTGATGTCCCTGGCAAAAAAAGGCTTCATTCGTTCAGGGTTTTGCTCAATGAT
Organism: Bacteroidales bacterium; assembly: GCA_007118135.1. GTDB lineage: Bacteria > Bacteroidota > Bacteroidia > Bacteroidales > UBA7960 > SKVR01. Next base: position 6,430 of record SKSE01000194.1, read on the forward strand.
TTGTAATTCCTGTGAGCAGAAATCGCGAAGTCCAACCTGCACGAACCGGCTGATTTGCGGCAGTTTCATTGCATTATATATAACAGATGCATGCGAATGGGTAAATCCCTGGTAGGCAGGCCGAAGATCAGCATGAGCATCAATCTGCAACAATCCAAAGTCCTTATTCTTTTCTGCTAGTGCCATCATGAGTCCGAGCGGAGTACTATGGTCACCACCAATTATTACTGTTAGCTTATTTTGTTCGAGGCAGCAAAGGGATCTTGATTTTATTTGCTCACAAAGTTCTTCGCAGGCACGATTTATTTCTTCCCTGATTTCATTAAACCCTGGATGATCATCCTTTGATTCATTGTGTTCCAGCCATTGAATGTACTTTTCTGCCATGGGGCGAAGAGATTCATTCCGTCGAATCATTCGTTCAGAGTTTTTTTGCATAGCAATTCCAGCCTTCCATGGCTCAGGAACGAACTCATCATAAAGATCAATCTGCGCAGATTGCCTGAAAATGTTATCAGGGCCACCGGAAGTTCCTTCTGTATTAGATACAGTTACATCCCAGGGTACGGGTATAATAACCACATCAGCTTCATCAACGGTAAAAGGTAACCCAAATATATTTGCATTGGTGTTGCCTACTCCATTGGGATCAAATTTTTTGATCTTTTCGGACTTGCTGTCAGTGTACTCGTTCATTAGGTATATGAGTTAATTAAGCCGGATAAAAATAAGGGCTTTAAAAGAAGTGTGCAAGGAAAATCTACCTAAGTTTTTTCTTTGATGTAAAGTAGGTATATAAAAAAACCCCGGTTGATATTTCCGGGGTTTAAAATTTTATAAAAGTGGTTATTTTACCACGTCAGCAAGTTCAGCTCCAGCTTTGAATTTCACAACTTTTTTGGCGGGAATTGTGATTTCTTTTCCGGTTTGTGGGTTTCTGCCCTTACGTGATTCTCTTTTAGATACGGAGAATGATCCGAATCCTACCAATGCTACGCGGTCACCTTTTTTCAGTGCGCCGGTTGTTGCGCCAATAAATGCGTCAAGAGCTTTTTTTGCGTCAGCTTTTGTTAAGCCTGAGTGAGATGCCATTGCATCGATTAATTCTGCTTTGTTCATTTTTCTAGTTTTTAGTTAGGTTTCGTTTAAGTAAATATGGAATTTTCCTTTAACCATTGCAAATATAGGCTATTTCTAAAAAAAACCAAGCTAATTATTATAAAACTACTGATTTTGTTGATAAAATGGGGGTGTTTGTTAATAACTCAGCCTGAAACACCTGTATTTACAAGGATTTTAGAAAATATTGAAATTACATCAATGTAATTCAGATTGAGAAGAAAAATCATATCCGCGCAGAAAATCCTCAATATTCATACGTTTTTTACCTGCTGCCTGCATGTTTTTAACGCTAATAAATCCATCGGGAGTGCTGATAGTTATGTATTTTTTATTGTCAGTAAATAGCTTCCCGGGTTCAAAGTCATGTTTTTCAATAATGGCTTCTGCTTCGAAGATTTTCATCATGAAAAGGTCATCTTTTCCGTCATGTAACTCAGTAAATGCTCCAGGAAGAGGATTCAGTCCACGAATTAGATTCACTATCACCCGGGCGTGCTTATTCCAATCAATCCTGCAATCTTCCTTGAATATCTTGGGTGCCTTTTTTAATGGTTTGTCCGCAGGAATCAGTAAATCCTGGCTAACGGTTTCAATAGTTCCATCAAGAATTTTATCCAGAGTTTCCACCACCAGGTTGGCACCAATGGTTTTTAATCTGTCGTGGAGGCTTCCGGCGGTATCTTGAGGATAGATTTCTGTTTCCTTTGATGCAATGATCTTGCCCGTGTCTATTTCTTCATCAAGAAAGAAAGTAGTAACACCAGTGCGGGTTTCGCCATTAATTACTGCCCAGTTTATGGGTGCTGCACCGCGGTAATCGGGCAGGAGTGATGCATGCAGATTAAAAGTTCCGTAGGAAGGCATGGCCCATACTGCCTTTGGCAGCATCCGGAAAGCAACTACCACCTGAACATCTGGTTTAAGCGCCGCAAGACTATCAATAAAAGCAGGGTCTTTCAGATTTTCAGGCTGCAACAGATGCAGGTTTTTTTCCAATGCAAATTGTTTTACTTCTGAAAAACGGATTTTTCTTCCCCTCCCTGCAGGTTTGTCGGGTGCAGTTATCACGCCTACCACTTTATAACCATTTTTCAGGATTTCTTCCAGCGATGTTACAGCAATTTCGGGTGTGCCCATAAATACAATCCTGAAGTCTTCCTTACGCATATAAATTTCCGTTTATTGTAAGATGAACAAAAAGCCTGAAAATAATCTTCTCCAGGCTTTTTTATAATTTATATAGTATTTGTTGCAGGTATTATAGTTTTCTTTTCAGGTCTGCCATTTTTATGGCAGTAATAGCAGCTTCATCACCTTTGTTGCCATGCTTGCCACCTGCTCTGTCTTTGGCTTGCTGCCATGTGTCGGGTGTTAGCACACCGAAAATCACAGGTAAATCAAACTTTAAACCCACATTGGTAATACCATCTGCTGCAGCGTTGCATATAAATTCAAAATGCCTTGTTTCTCCCTGAATTACACACCCCAGGCAAATTACAGCATCCACATTTCCGGCCTGTGCTACAAACTGGGCCCCCAGCGGTAGTTCAAAACTTCCAGGTACATAATGAATATCAATATCATCATCGTTCGCACCATGCTTTTTCAAAGTGTCGATGGCTCCTCTGCATAGCTCAAAAGTTATCTCATCATTCCATTCTGATACCACAATTCCAAAACGCATTCCCTTTGCAACCGGCACAGCATTGATATCATATTCAGAAAGATTCTTCTTCTTATCGCTCATTTTCTCTTTTTCGCTTTTATCTCAAACACTATATTGATAAAATCAACAATTCTTTATTCCCAATCTTAATCTCAATCTCAATCCCGGATCGCTAATCGCTCTCGGGACTAAGCGATCGCTTGGCCTCAAATAATAATTTAGTTCTGTGCTGTTCTTACCCTGGCAATAAACCTTTCCACGTTTCTGCCCTCAGTTGTATTGGGATATTCGTTGCGAATGACTTTATAAGTATCAAGAGCATCACTGTATCTGCCTTCCAATTCATAAACCATTGCAAGTTTCATAAGGAATGCAGGGGTCGTAAGTTCATTAGGCCTATAATCCACTGCTCTTCTGTAATACCTGATGGCATTTTGTCTGTCTTCCAATGCCAGATAAGCATCACCAATTGCTCCGAGAGCCATGGCTCCCAACATTTGATCGCGTCTTCTGAATTTTTTCAGATGATCAATGGCTTCTTCATATTCTCCCAGATTCAGCAATGAAATACCGGCATAATATCTTGCCAGGTTAGCAGTTTTGGTCATTCTGTAATCAGAAATAATATCCAGAAAACCCAGATTTATTCCATCACCCTCAAGAGCAAGCCTGAGGCTGTCCCGTTCAAAAAATTTCTCAGCAGTAAACATCTCTGCCCGGGCTTCCTGTTCGCGGGGTTCCAATACGAAACGTGTATATCCTATATAACCTGCAATCAGCAAAACTATTACTGCTACAGCTCCTATTAAAAAATTCTGATTGCGTTCAATAAACTGTTCGCTCTTACTGAGTGCCTCTTCAACGGCAACTATATTCTTTTCGCTTTGATCCTTTTTCTTTTCTTTCATCTGTTTTTAATTTGATTAATTCGGTCAGATGGAGCTCGCCAACAACATCCATCATAAGTGTTTTGCCTTATTACGAAATTAAATTTATCCGGGTGTGTGTCAAAATTTCTGACATAGCTCGGTTCATCTGTTGATAATTTGTTTTTTCAGCCTGCAAAATTAAGCTAATTTTGCGTGTTTCAAATAAATTATTTCAATTTTTTGTGATGTTCAGAATTAAAAACAAAATCCTTTTTAAGGATAAACGAATAAAGCAAAAATGAACTGAAAATGAATAATTTGAATCCAGGATAAAATATTGAGGCAATTTGACGTTTATTACAATACAGATTTCTGCAATTTATTTTGCAACAGAAATTAAAACTGGTTACCCTGAGAAACTTTTGGCTACAGAATGAAAAGAATAATCTATTTTTTTACCTTCGCTTTATTATCATTACTGATCCTTCAGATGCAATCGTGTCGTCAGGATGATTTTGATACTTCTCCTAATTTAAGGCTTGAGTTTTCTGCCGATTCGCTTTTATTCGATACTGTATTTACAACAGTAGGCTCATCCACACGTTTTTTTAAAGTTTATAACCGTAACAATTCAAGGGTCAATATTTCAAAACTGGAACTTGCCGGAGGCACATCATCTTATTTTCGTATCAATGCCGATGGCAGATCAGGAACAACCTTACGGGATCTGGAAATTGGTCCGCGCGATAGTATTTATGTATTTGTGGAGGTTACTGTTGACCCCGTTAATCAGGATCTTCCCCTTATCATATCCGACAGTGTGGTCTTTCAGTTAAATCATAATATTCAGGATGTGAAGTTGGTGGCCTGGGGCCAGGATGCCAATTTTATTCACCCTAATATAAGTGATACGGTGTTGGGTATCGATTATCATCTGATAACCGAAGATGCAGTATGGACTGGCCCCAAGCCATGGGTAATTTACGGACTTGTTTTGGTAGCACCCGAGGTAACCCTGCGTGTTGAAGAAGGAGCCCGTGTGCATTTTCATAATCAATCAGCACTGATATTTCTTGGCAGGTCAAGTTTTCAGGTAGAGGGTTCGTTGGAAGATCCTATCATTTTTCAGGGCGACAGGCTTGAATCAGGTTATCAGGATCTGCCCGGGCAGTGGGGATATATTTGGTTAACTGCAACAAGCCGAAATCATAAAATTGAAAATGCTATCATAAAAAATGCTACCTATGGTATTGTAATGGACTCCATTGGTAGTCTTACTGAACCCACATTACGAATCCGCAATACCATCATAAAAAATATGGATCAGGCCGGTCTGGAACTCAGGGGCGCGTGGGTGGAAGCTGAAAACCTGGTGGTCTCCAACTGCGGTGTTCATGCCATTTACATGGGGCTGGGAGGGAGCTATGATTTCAGGCATGTAACCGTGGCTAACTATTACAGTCTGCCGGGTTCAATTCGTCAGACACCCTCTGTCGTTTTTAATAACTACTATGTTGATACTACCAATACAGTTCAGGTGCGGGAATTCGATAAGGCTTATTTTGGCAATTCCATCATTTATGGTAGTTTGCAACAGGAAATTCTGCTTGATTTATACCCCGACAATTCGGCGGCAAACTTTATGTTTGATCACAGTTTGCTAAGAACAAACTTACAACAGCAGTTGGGACATCTTTTCGAAAATAGCATCTTCAACACTCAGCCCAGATTCTTCAGTGTAAATAACGACTACCGGTTAAGGGAAGACAGTCCGGCCATAGGAGAAGGTGATCCCGGTATTGCTGCAGGTATGCCTTTGGATATTCTGGGAAACAGTCGCCTGGAAAGGGTGGATATGGGAGCGTATCAGTATTATGAGATAGAGGAAGATACTGAGTAGTGATGGGGAAAAAGGTTACCGAAGACCGGAGACCGGAGCTAAGGGCGACAGCCCTTAGTCCCGAGAGCCGCAGGCGATTCGGGAACCGGAGACCAAAGATATTTAATCAAATATACGATAGATATACTCTGCGAACTCACCGCCCTAGAGTCTCTGTGGTAAAAATCCTAAATCACAAATCTGAACCGAGCCAAAGGCGAGTTCAGCGAAGCTAAATCTGAAATCAAAAATCTGAAATCAAAAATCAACCTACTTCCCCAGTACTTTCTTCATGGTAATTCCGATATCAGCAGGTGAATCAACATAGGTTACACCGCAAGCAGTGAGAATTTCTTTTTTAGCTTCTGCTGTATCATCCTTACCTCCGATAATGGCTCCTGCATGACCCATGGTGCGGCCTTTAGGTGCGGTGGCACCGGCAATGAAACTTACAACCGGTTTGGTTCCGTGGTCACGTATGTAATAGGCTGCTTCGGCTTCCATGCTACCACCGATCTCACCAATCATAATAATACCTTCGGTCTGCGGGTCGTTCATAAGAAGTTCTACAGCCTCTTTGGTAGTTGTACCAACGATAGGGTCGCCGCCAATACCAATACAGGTTGACTGGCCCATACCCGCCTTGGTAACCTGGTCAACTGCTTCATAGGTTAATGTCCCTGAGCGGGAAATAATACCAATACTGCCGGGTTTATGAATAAAGCCGGGCATAATACCCACCTTGCACTCGCCAGGGGTTATAACACCGGGGCAATTGGGGCCTATCAGGTGTGCTTCCTTATCTTTGAGAAACTCTTTAACGATGTTCATATCCTTAACAGGGATACCTTCAGTAATGCATACAATTACCTTTATACCTGCATCGGCAGCCTCCATTATGGCATCAGCGGCAAAAGCAGGAGGTACGAAAATGACACTTACATTGGCACCGGCTTCTTTTACTGCCTGATCTACCCGGTTGAAAACCGGCAGGTCAAGGTGTTTCTGTCCACCTTTGCCGGGTGTAACACCACCTACTACATTGGTGCCGTATTCAATCATCTGTGTTGCGTGAAACGTGCCTTCGGAGCCCGTAAACCCCTGTACGATTACCCTTGAATCCTTGTTAACTAATACGCTCATGTGTTATGTGTTTTAAATGCTATATCCTGATTAATTCGTTTTTTGAAGCCCCAAAAATAGTATTTTCCTGAGAAATTTTGTGGAAATGAATTTGAAAAGTTGAAAAGTAGGATAGGTTATGTGTGATGTGTGACGAGTGACGAGTAATAAGTTGAAGGGTTGAAAAGATTAAAATATGCTACACTTAACTAATTGAATCCGTTTATTCCCCATAATAGTAAGTTATCTATAACACAATACTGATTACCTGTTACAGATTACCCATCACACATCACCCACTTCCAATGCCAAAACCCATTTCTCTGATGAACTTCAGTTTTTCATCATCGCAATCGAACAATTTAAGCATATATGCCCCAGGTTCACGCCTTATAGGGTAGTTTTCTCTGAGCTGTTCAAAGGTTTCGTGCGATTTCTTCAGATTGTCCGAATCCTGCAGGATATTATAGCTCAGAAGACTAAGTTCGCGAAAGATATCCTGTCTTTTTTTTCCGCGGCAGGAGAAGTTAAATTTTGAATTTTTGGGCAGTGGAATATTCTCAGGGTACCAGTCACCCAAACCCAGTCCGAAAAAGTTGCTGATAGCTTGTACACTCATAGCTGTGCCATTGGCTTTTCCGTCGGCTGAGTATCCGGCAATATGAGGTGTGGCAATATCACTTAGTTCCAGAAGTTCAAGATTTATTCGGGGCTCATTTTCCCATACATCAAGTACGGTACCACCCAGTTGTTTGCTGTGAATACTTCTTATCAGGGCAAAGCTATCGGTAACTTCGCCGCGGGAAGTATTGATAAACCACGCTCCCTTCTTTATTTTGCTGAAAAATTTCTCCCCGGCAAGGTGAAAAGTATCGTTTTCAGGGGTTCTTTCAAAGGGGATATGGAGTGTAACAATATCTGCCTCCTTCAGAAGTTTGTCAAGACTTGTAAATCCTGCCGGACCTTCTCTTTTTTCGCGTGGGGGGTCGTTGACAAGGATTTTCATACCCAGTAAATTGGCCAGATTTTCAACCCTGCTACCGGTGTTACCGGCACCAATAATCCCAATGCACAAATCGTGAAGGGGTTTACTATGTTTGCCACTTATGTAAGCCAGAGCAGAACCGATATATTGAGCCACCGACGGCGCATTGCACCCCGGGGCATTGGTCCAGCGGATATTGTGTTTTTCGCAGTACCTGGTATCAATATGATCATGACCGATGGTTGCAGTGGCAATAAATCTTACGTTGGTGTCTTTGAGTAGCGTTTCATTACAGATGGTTCGGGTGCGAACGATTAGTGCATCAGCATCATGGATGTGTTTATGGGAAATTTCCTTCCCGCCAAGGTATACAACTTTTGCAACCCCCTCCAGAGCTCCTTTGAGAAAGGGTATCTTCTGATCAGCAACTATTTTAAGCATGGTTTGGTTGGTTTGGCAATGCAATATGCAAAGATGGGATTTTTTTGGGAAATAATCAGATATAAGCTTTTGACCCACCCCGCCCTCTGGGCATCCCTCCCTACGAGCAGGGAGGGGAGAGAAAACCCAGACTTTAGTGGCAGTACTTATATTTTTAGGAAAAAATCTTACTTTATAATTTGCTATTTACAACCACTGCAGATACACCCATCCCTGCTTCGTAGGGAGGGGCCGGGGGTGGGTCCAAAGTATTGAAAACCTTGCGACCCTTGCGGTTTTCTTTTCGTTACTTTTTTAGTCCTAAATAATATAAAAACTTCAAATCCCCGTAAATTTTGACTTCAATTTATTTTTTCCTTAAAAAATTGTTTAGGTTTGTATGCACAAACCAAAGGAGAATACGCCATGAGTCATCCTACCTACCATACCGAAGATACCATTTGTGCCCCTGCAACACCTGCAGGAACAGGTGCAATAGCAGTGATAAGAGTTTCAGGAAAGAATACCTGGAGTATTATGGAGAAAATATATAAGCCCTACGGAGAAACAAAGTTTACCGACATGGAATCCCACAAGGTTGTGCTGGGGCAGATTCTGGAAAACGACACCCCCCTGGATGAAGTGCTTGTAACCAAATTTTTGAATCCGAACTCCTATACCGGCGAAGATGTGGTGGAGATATCCTGTCACGGTTCCTGGTATATCCAGCAGGAAATCCTCCGGTTGCTGGTTGACAGTGGTTGCCGCATGGCCAGTCCGGGTGAATTTACCCTACGTGCATTCCTCAATGGTAAGATGGACCTTAGCCAGGCCGAAGCTGTAGCAGACCTTATAGCATCCAACTCAGCTACATCACATACCATTGCCTTCAGGCAGATGCGCGGACATTTCTCCAAACGTATACAGCAACTCCGCGCCCAACTTCTCGATTTTGCTTCACTCATTGAACTGGAGCTTGATTTCAGTGAAGAAGATGTTGAGTTTGCCAACCGCGAAAAACTGCTCGAGCTTCTCACAACCATTAAAAAAGAACTGCGGCAGCTTATTAAATCCTTTGCCCTGGGCAATGTGCTCAAGAACGGCATTCCCATTGCCATCATTGGAAAACCCAACGTGGGGAAATCTACCTTGCTGAACTGCATTTTCAATGAAGAAAAGGCCATCGTATCGGAAATACCAGGTACCACGCGCGACAGCATTGAAGATGTGCTGGTGGTTGATGGGGTATCCTTCCGTTTTATCGACACAGCTGGTTTGCGCGATAGCGACGACACCATCGAAACCATCGGTATTGAACGCACCTACGAAAAGATCAGGCAGGCAGCCATTATCCTATATGTATTCGATGCCAGTACTACAACCATGGATGAGATCAACGAAACCATAGCAGAGTTCCGCGATACGCTGGAAGACAAGGAAAAACGCCTGATACTCATTGCCAATAAGATTGACCTGATGGATGAGCTGCCCCACAACTTTGCCGACCTGGTGGAAATGGAAACCATCTTTGTTTCAGCCAAACGCAACGAAAACATCAATCTGATACTTGAAAGTCTTCTCACATCAGTTTCGGTGGGAGTGGAAGAGGCCAATCAGAGTATCGTTGCCAGCAGCCGTCACTACCAGGCCCTGAAAGATACCCTTGAAGCTTTAAAACAGGTTCGATACGGCATCGACGACGGCTTGAGCGGCGATCTCCTTTCCTCCGACCTGCGCGCAGCTCTCCAAAGCCTGGGTACCATTACCGGCGAGATCACAAACGATGAACTGCTGGGGAATATATTTGGAAGGTTTTGTATCGGGAAGTAGGTTGGTGGGCTTATTGGTTGATGAGTCAATAATTTTAAGAGTTTAGGAAGTTGAGAAAGCTCTGGAAGTTGAGTTGTTAAATAATTAGTTTGGCTTTTGGGCAATGATTCTCAGATAATGCTCTATGCCTGTCATTCAAATACTAACAGTCAGATGGGTGTATATCTGGCTCACCTTCTATCCAAATAAACCCCTTAACATACACAGAACCAAAACTATTCGATCAAACTTAGTATTAAACCTTATATTTGCAGGTTTTTAAAAACTTTTCATTGCAATCAAAAATGAGTAAAAAAAGAGATATCATACTGCTGAATATCAGCGGAAAGGACAAGCCGGGGCAAACATCAGCGTTAACAGATGTTTTGGCGCAGTACAATGTTAATATTCTAGATATAGGTCAGGCTGTCATACACAATGACCTGGGGTTGGGAATATTGTTTGAAGTACCAGCCGAGGCTGAATCTTCACCCATTCTTAAGGATCTTTTATTTAAGTCATATGAGATTGGCCTGAATGTGAAATTTACACCCATCACTGAAGAAAAATATAAAGCATGGGTTACGCGCCAGGGCAAAGAGCGGTTTATCATAACCCTCATTTCGCGTAAGTTGTCTGCAGCGAACCTTTCGGCTGTTACCAAAGAGATTTACCGGCAAAATCTCAATATAGATATTATTTCGCGATTAAGTGGCAGGATTCCTCTTGATGGACAGGAAGACAATGCCAAATCGGTGGTGGAGTTGTCTCTCAGGGGCAAGCCATTGGATATGGAAGCAATGAAAACCCGGTTTATAGAAATCTCCGGCTCCACAGGCACTGACATTGCGTTTCAGAAAGATAATATCTTTCGCAGAAACCGTCGTCTTGTTTGTTTTGATATGGATTCCACCCTCATCCAGGCCGAAGTTATTGATGAATTGGCTCGCAAGGCCGGTGTATATAAAGAAGTGAGTACCATCACCGAATCGGCCATGCGTGGTGAAATTGATTTCAACGAAAGCTTTATAAAGCGGGTGGCATTGCTCAAAGGGCTTGATGAAGGAGTAATGAAAGAAGTTGCCGAGACCCTTCCTCTTACCGAGGGCGTCGACCGTCTTTTTAAGACACTTAAAATGTATGGGTACCGCACAGCGATACTTTCAGGGGGATTCACCTATTTTGGAAATTATCTGAAAAACAAACTGGGCATCGATTATGTATTCGCCAACGAGCTTGAAATCAAAAATGGTAAACTCACCGGCCGGCATGTGGGAGAGATTGTTGATGGCGATAAAAAGGCAGAACTACTCAAACTGATTGCCTTTAAAGAGGATATTCACCTTGAGCAGGTAATTGCCGTGGGTGACGGTTCCAACGATTTGCCCATGATACGGCAGGCAGGTTTGGGTATTGCATTTCATGCAAAGCCCAAGGTAAAGGCCTCTGCTGACCACGCCATATCTACCATTGGTCTTGATGCTATATTATACATGATGGGCTTCCGTGACCGTGAAATGAATCTGTAGGCAGAGTCTGATGAAATAGCTCCTCCATACGTTTACTCCAATCCCGAAGCTGATTATTGCTCCGCAAATTTTCGACTCCTATTGAGAATAGGAACTTATAACTTCCTTAGGAATTATAAGCTTCCGGGTCACTTATTCATACTTCAACGCCTCCGCAGCATTTATTTTTGCTGTTTTCAAGGCATGGTACGATACCGTAAGCCAGGCTGCCAGTAAAACCATAGCGGGGGCAATGAAAAAGTATGCATAAGCCAATTCCTGCCGGTATGCAAAACCCTCCAGCCAGCGCTGTATGGCCATCCAGGCCAGTG
>SKSE01000005.1 GCA_007118135.1 Bacteroidales bacterium
CTTACACTCATCCAGATATCCATTCGTCCGTAATTTCCGCGCCGGTTACTCACAAAATAAAGTGTTCGTCCATCAGGGGAGATAGAAGGTTGTGAATCCCAGGATGATGTATTTACCGGTGGACCCAGATTTACAGGTCGCGACCAGCCATCATCGATCCTGCGGGCATAATAAATATCACAACTTCCCATCCCGTCAGGTCGGTTACAGGCGGTAAAATACAAATGCATACCATCGGCAGAAATACTCTGTGCTCCTTCGTTGAACTGTGTGTTAATGGGTGGTCCCAGGTTTACAGCCGGTGTCCAATGGTCATTTTCCCGATAGCTGACATAAAAATCTTCATATTCTCTTCCCAGGTGCAGGTAAGCGGCATCTTCCCGTGGTTTTTTACGGGTAAAAACAAGTGTTTGTTCATCAGCAGTAAGGGTTGGCGCATATTCATCGTGGCGGCTGTTAATTGCGGTACCAAGGTTAACAGGTTCAAAAGGAACAGGATTAGCCATTGCTTTCATCCCGAATTCGCTTCTGGAGAGCATATTCTCAGCCCGCTGCCGTGTACTTTCAGGTATTGCATCGTAATGCAGAAAAACCTGCAACTTTTCACCGGCTCTCTCATATTTTCCAATGGCCATAGCAGATTCTGCAAATTGATATAATACACTGGGATAAAAATCAGGGTTTATATCAATAGCTCTCTGGTAAGCTTCTATTGCATCCTGGTATCGTTCAGCAGACTGAAACATTTCACCCATTACTATGTAGGCTTCAATAAACCCGGGGTCTATACGTACTGCATCCCTGAAACTTTCAGCAGCAGAATCAATATCGCGCATATTATATTTCTGAACAGCATCTTCAAATGCTCTTCGTGCACGATTGTTTGTTGTGGACAATTCACGTTGCTGATTTTGCGCCTGAGCAACGTCTGCAGGCCAAAAAAGAAAAACCGCAATGAAAATCTTCAGAAAATATCTTATCGGGAGTCTATTCATTAAAAAGTTCTGTTTTGAGTACTAAATACTGATGCATTATTTCCTATAATATTTTAATGCGAACAGTAAACAAATATTTTATACAAACCTAACAATTTTTCACGCTGCAAGGGGAAAAAAACGAAGAAAAGGAGAAATCAGGGAGCTTTGTTTTCAAGGAATATTCATAAACTTGTGTGACTGCAAGGAAAACATCCAGCGCGGATTATTAAGAATATAATCAACAATGGCTGGAAGAATTTTACGGTAACGACTCCATTCGGGTTGTAAATACAAAAGACACTTTTCCTTTACAAAGGGAAGATTCTTTTCTGCCCATTGAAAATCTTCTTCATCATAAATAATCACCTTGAGTTCATCGGCCAGTTGAAGCATATCTTTTCGGGGATTTTGCTGTGATTTGGGCGATAGACAAATCCAGTCAAAAGAACCGCTTAATGGATAAGTACCCGAAGTTTCCAGAAAAATCCGGATATCATTTTCTTTAAGCATCCTGCAAAGTATATCCAGATTATACTTCAGTGGCTCGCCACCGGTTATTACTACTGCCCGGGCAGGAAATTCAAGTACTTTTTCAACAATCTCATCTACAGTGGATAGAGGATGTACAGATGCATCCCATGATTCTTTAACATCGCACCAATGGCAACCCACATCGCAACCACCAATACGGATAAAAAAGGCTGCCTTACCGGTATTATATCCCTCGCCCTGGATAGAATAAAACATTTCCATCACAGGTAAAAGCAAGCCCCGATCAAGCATTTCCTGCTGATCATTACTAAGATTCGATAATTCGCAGTTTGTCAATTCAGGAATAAATTTCTTTTTTACGTGCTTTTAATGTATTCATAAGCAGAGAAACAATGGTCATGGGACCCACCCCACCGGGAACCGGGGTTATATAGGAACATTTGGGTGCGACTTCATCGTATTTCACATCACCTCTTAACCGGAAACCGGATTTGGTTTCTGATGATTCAACTCTATGTATGCCAACATCGATAACAATTGCACCATCTTTAACCATATCGGCAATAACAAATTCAGGTTTACCGATGGCCACAATAAGAATATCAGCCTTTGAAGTAATCTCCTTCAGGTTTTTTGTACGGCTATGGCAAACTGTAACCGTGGCATTTCCGGGGTTTGTGGTTCTCGACATTAGAATGCTAACCGGACGGCCAACTATGTTGCTGCGTCCCAGTACCACACAATTTTTCCCTTCTGTTTCGATACCTGAACGCTTAATGAGTTCTATAATACCATTAGGTGTAGCTGAAACATAGGCAGGTAATCCTATAGTCATGCGCCCAACGTTGACCGGATGAAAACCATCCACATCTTTTTCAGGCTTAATGGCTTGTATTACTTTCTCTTCATCAATATGATCGGGTAATGGCAGTTGCACTATGAAACCGTCAACTTCGGGGTCATTATTAAGAAATTCAACAGTTTCAAGTAACTCCTTCTCAGTAATATCACTTTCAAATTTGTAGGTTGATGAATCGAAACCCACTTCTTTACAGGCTTTAGCCTTACCTGACACATAGGTTTCACTGGCAGGGTCATTGCCCACAAGAATAGCTGCCAGGTGCGGTGGTCGCTCATCAGCATCAATCATTTTTTTTACCTGTGCAGCAATTTCTGTTTTTATTTCTGCGCCAATTTTTTTTCCATCAATAATTTCCATAACCTACATTAACTTTTAGATTCATTTTGGTATTCTGAGAAGACTTTATGTAAGTCATCCTATTTTCTCATTCCGGGAACTCCCTTCATCATATTCATGAGCTTACTTCCACCACCCGACATCATTTTCATCATTTTACGGGTGTCGCCAAACTGCTTAATCAAGCGATTCACTTCCTGTATACTTGTGCCGCTTCCTTCGGCAATTCTTTTACGTCGGCTGCCGTTAATTATGGCTGGGTTAGCTCTTTCTTCAGGTGTCATTGAATAAATGATTGCTTCAATACCGGCAAATGCATCATCTTCAAGGTCAACATCCTTCATGGCTTTACCCATGCCGGGTATCATTCCCATAAGGTCTTTTACATTACCCATCTTTTTTATTTGCTGTAACTGTTTCAGAAAATCGTCAAAATTGAACTGATTTTTAGCAATTTTCTTTTGCAGACGGCGCGCCTCTTCCTGGTCAAATTGCTCCTGTGCTTTTTCAACCAGAGAAACAATATCACCCATCCCAAGTATCCTGTCGGCCATTCTTTTGGGGTAAAACACATCCAGGGCATCAATCTTTTCGCCTATACCCACAAATTTTATGGGTTTTTCCACAACCGATCTTACCGTAAGAGCAGCTCCACCGCGTGTATCACCATCAAGTTTGGTAAGTACTACACCGTCAAAGTCGAGCCTGTCATTAAAAGCTTTGGCTGTATTTACAGCATCCTGTCCTGTCATGGCATCAACTACAAACAGGGTTTCCTGTGGGTTAAGATTCTTTTTGAGAGATGCAATTTCATCCATCATCTGCTGATCGATTGCCAAACGTCCAGCGGTATCCACAACTACTACACTATGACCCATGGTTTTTGCATGGTTAACAGCTTTTTTTGCAATTCCTACGGGGTCTTTCGAACCTTCTTCGGTAAACACTTCAACATTGATCTGTTCACCAAGAACTTTGAGCTGATCGATAGCTGCCGGACGGTAAACATCGCCTGCTACCAAAAGTACTTTCTTTGATTTCTTGTTTTTAAGATAGTTGGCAAGTTTGGCAGAAAAAGTCGTTTTACCACTACCCTGCAAACCTGCAATGAGAATTATTGCGGGACTTCCCTTGGTATCGATTTCAACATTGGTATGGCCCATGAGAGCTGTAAGTTCCTCATGAACAATCTTAATCATTAGCTGTCCTGGTGAAACGGCAGTAAGAACATTTTGTCCCAGTGCTTTTTCCTTTACCGTTTCAGTAAAAGTTTTGGCAATTTTATAGCTGACATCGGCATCGAGAAGGGCTTTACGAACGTCCTTAAGAGTTTCTGCTACGTTAATCTCAGTAATATGCCCCTGCCCTTTCAGCAGTTTGAAGGCCTTATCCAGGCGATCCGATAAATTATCAAACATTTTTTGTGAACTTTAATTTTGTGCAAAATTATCATTTATTATTGTTTTAGCCACCTTATTTTTAGACTTCACCTAAGCCTGTCATCATAATAATTATTAACAATACGTTGAAAAAATACGCGTAACTCTGCATTCGCAGAACGTTAATTTTTCATACATTTAAATCGCTAATAGATACATTAAAAATATGCTTGGTGGTTTTTTCGTAACTTTGCAGAGTCTGAAATCCATGTATGATATTAAAAGTTGCTGAAAGGCAGACAATAAAGCAAGATCAGGGTTAAATGACACTTAAATACCTATATTTTAATGAGTAGCAATCTTAACGATATCAACGATATACCCTGGCAGGTTCAACGTTTCAATGAAATGTTCAACCAGGAACAATCCATATATTTTGATGTGGATGATTTTGAAGAAATCATTGACCATTATGTTATTGCCGGTGAATTCAGAAAAGCTCTCCAGATATCGGATTATGCTTTCAGAGTGCATAATGGATCCATTCCGCTAATGTTAAAAAAAGCACAGCTTTTGGCAAGTACCAAAAAGGAAGATAAGGCTTTGGAACTATTAAAAGCTGTTGAGGCCCTTGAACCTGACAATTCAGATGTTTTTCTTACCAAAGGTGCAATTTATTCACAACTGAAGCATTACGAAAAAGCCATTGAAGAATACAATAAGGCTGTTCATAATGCTGATGAACCAGATTATATTTACTGCAATATTGCCTTTGAATACGAAAATATGGGCAATTTTGACAAAACCATCGAATATCTTTCCAAGGCACTTGATCTGAACCCGGAAAATGATTTGGCCATTTACGAAGCAGCCTATTGTTTCGATTTACTATCGCTAACCGAAGAAAGTATCAATTTTTTCAGCAAATTAATTGACAGGCATCCTTACTCCATCGAAGCATGGTTTAATCTTGGCGTATCTTATATTAATGCCGAGCTATATGAGAAAGCACAGGAGTCATTCGAATTTGCATTGGCAATAGAGCCTGATCATACACCTACATGGTTCCATATGGGCTATGCGCTTAGCCTCAATGAGAATTTCAAAGATGCTATTCATGCCTATAAGCAATCTATGGACAATGATGAAGGCGATGCCATGAAATACTATTACATTGGCGAATGCTATGAAAAGATGGAAGATTATGTAAATGCACGGCTGTACTACAAAAAAGCTACCCGATTGCAGGCAGATATACCTGATGCATGGATTGGCATGGGAGTTTGCGAACATGAATTGGGTAATACAAGCATAGCACTGGAGTACTTGCACAGAGGTATTGATCTTGAACCTGATAATACCGGTTACCTTTGTATTTTGGCAGATATTTATATGGCCCGGGATAATATTGAAGAGGGTGCAAATTATTTTGAGAAAGCTATAGAATCAAGTCCTGATGAAGAAATCATCAGAATTGACTATGCCGATGCCATGGCAGATAAAAAAGAATGGGTTGCTACCGAAAGCATAATGCTTGAAACCATAGAAAAGTTCCCGAAAAGTGCAATAGCCTGCTACAGAATGGCAGCCTATCTCTACCTTCAGGGAAAAAACAAGGAAGCATCTTATTTTCTTGAAGAAGCTATGATGATGGATTATGAAAAACATCCATCTGTTTTTGAGCAATTCCCCCAATTAAAAGATAATCAGGAGCTTACATCATTAATTCAGTATTACGGTCAATAATGCCATATGATTATTTTTGCCCCAAACTACCTATCTCAGAAAAAGATCACAAGAATTGAAATCCGGTTTTCATAAAAGGTTCATTTTAAATCAAAAATATTTTAGTATGAAATTACCTTATTTACCTAAGCGAGAAGAAAAACCCCGTAAAAAGGGTATTGCAATGATGATGGATAAAGGTCTTAGCCTTAAAGAAACAGAAGGTATTATACAGGTCGCAGGACATTTGATTGACTTTGCCAAACTGGGTTTCGGGACTTCAATGGTAAGTAAAAATGTAAAAAAGAAAGTAAAACTTTATCGCAATGCCGGAATAAAGGTTTATGTTGGGGGTACACTTTTCGAGGCCTGTGTTATCAGAAATTGTTTTGATGAATACGAGAGATATATTGACGAATTGGGTTTAGATGCAGTAGAGATTTCTGACGGCTGTATGCAGATGGAACATGAAAAAAAGTGCGATTATATATCATATTTTGCAAAAAAAAGAACCGTAGTTAGTGAAGTTGGTGCCAAAGATGCCAGTGTAGAAACTGACCACAATATGTGGGTTCACCATATGAACGCTGAATTAAAAGCTGGCAGCAGCTTTGTTATCGGTGAGGCAAGAGAAAGCGGTACCGTTGGAATATACAATCAATCGGGTTCAGCTGATACCGGTTTGATAGATGATATTCTCAAACAGGTTCCAAAGGATAAAATTATATGGGAGGCACCTATGAAACAACAGCAGGTTTGGTTTATTCAACTGTTAGGATATAATGTTAATCTGGGCAATATTGCCCCTGCTGATATTATCCCTTTGGAAACCCTTCGATTGGGCTTGCGGGGAGACACATTTTTTGATTTCCTGCCCGAAGAATTTCAAAAATTCAAGCTCAAGTAGCGGGAAGTGCAAATAACTTACTTTCTTACTTTCTTACTTTCTAATTTTCTATTATTCCAACTTACAACTCTAACTTCAACATATAATGTCGAAAAGAAATTTCAGTGATTATACCTTACTAACAGCCCGGGGCCTGGGAATGGGTGCAGCAGATGTTATACCGGGAGTTTCAGGTGGCACCATCGCTTTTATAACAGGGATTTATCAGGAGCTTATAAACAGTATTAAATCCGTTAATAAAACCTTTATTCAGTTGCTTTTCAGCAAAGGAATCCCATCGGCATGGAAATATATAAACGGAAACTTTCTTCTGGCAGTTTTTTCCGGTGTTCTCATCAGCATATTTTCACTGGCACGACTGATTTCCTGGCTACTGATGGTATATCCCAAACTGGTGTGGGCGTTTTTTTTCGGCCTTATCATTGCATCTGCTCTGCATGTGGGCAAAAAAATCACCCACTGGAACGCAGCTATAATCACTACATTGATAGCCGGAACAGCCATTGCAGCTTACATAACCATTGCTACCCCTGCTACAACACCTGAAAGCATGTGGTTTATTTTTCTTTCGGGAGCAATTGCAATTACTGCTATGATTCTTCCGGGTATTTCCGGCAGTTTTATTTTACTTCTGCTTGGTAAATATGAGTTTATGCTTAATGCTGTGAAAGATTTGCAGGTTGGAATAATAATAATCTTTGGAATCGGCTGTGTAATTGGCATTATCAGTTTTTCCAATATCATTTCATGGTTCTTTAAAAAATTCCCGAATGGCACTATGGCATTGCTTACCGGATTTATGATTGGTTCACTTAATAAATTATGGCCATGGAAAGAAGTTATCTCCTATCGAATAAACAGTGCCGGCGAGCAAGTACCATTAATTGAACAAAGCATTTCACCTTTTTATTATGAAACACTAAACAGTCAGGACCACATGCTTATACCTGTAATTATTTGCATGTTAGCCGGATTTCTTTTGATATTCATATTTGATGTTATAGCTGCCAGAAAGGCATTAAACCAAAACCATCTGGATAATGGATAAATTGTTTGGACTCATCGGTTTTCCTCTTTCACATTCATGGTCAGCTAGCTATTTTACTGATAAGTTTCGCACCGAAAACATCAAAGGGTTTCAGTACATGCTTTTTCCATTAAAAGATATTGCAGAATTTGAAAAATTAATAGCTTCCGAACCTGATTTAATGGGGCTGAATGTAACAATTCCTTACAAAGAACAGGTAATTCCCTATTTGGATCAGCTGGATGAATCAGCCAAAGAGATTGGTGCAGTTAATACTATTAAATTCATTCGCACTGAAGATAAAATATTCAGTAAAGGATTTAATACGGATGTTACAGGGTTTGAAAAAAGTCTCGATTACTATAAAGTTGAAGTTCCTGAGAAAGCCTTAATCCTTGGTACAGGCGGAGCATCCAAATCCGTAGACCAGGTGCTAAGAAAACTTGGATGCAAAACGACTTTTGTAACCCGTAAAAGGAAAAGTGACAACCAAATTACTTACGAAGAATTGAATAAAATCGATATCAGGCATTTTGAACTTGTTGTTAACACCACTCCCCTTGGGATGTATCCAAAAATTGAAGAATTTCCTGAGTTCCCTTATTATTCCCTGACAAAATCTCATACACTTTATGATTTGGTTTATAATCCAACAGAAACTATGTTCTTGAAAAAAGGCAAGGCTAAGGGATGCAAAATCGTTGGCGGTTTATACATGCTTCAGCAACAGGCTGAAGCAGCCTGGAAAATATGGACAACAGAAAGTATATATTAATAAATGGCGTTACTTATCTTCTGAATATTTCTTTTTGTTTTTCCACAAGTATATCATCAAAGCGGTAACAACAAGACCCATTAAAATACCCGGATAGGGGTTGATTTCTTCAACAGGTTCAAGCCAAAGCCTATACAACCCGTATATCAGGGCA
Source organism: Bacteroidales bacterium (assembly GCA_007118135.1). Classification (GTDB taxonomy): domain Bacteria; phylum Bacteroidota; class Bacteroidia; order Bacteroidales; family UBA7960; genus SKVR01. The sequence continues at coordinate 8,635 of SKSE01000005.1, forward strand.
AAACTACCGGCAATTAACAGGGTGAGAAAAAGGATAAAATCAAAATACTTTTCAACTTTCTCGAAACCCGGGTTAGCTTCGTGCTCTGAGTCATAGTATGCATATTTATCTCCTTTAGCCCTGTATTTTACTTTACCGGGGCGATAATAAACCTTTTGCGATGGTACTCTGTTCTTCAACCGTAAATCGTAGATCTTTCTTTTCTCCTGATTACATAATACCTGGTAGGCCTCATTGATTTTTTTAAAATCTTCGTGTGCTTTTTCATCGGAGTTAACATCAGGATGCAAAGATTTTGCTTTTTCACGAAATGCCTGTCGCACTTCATATTGATGTGCATTAGGCGAAATTCCTAATATTTGATAGTAATTGATCAAGTCTTAATAGTTCAGTTATTTAACAATAACAAAACAACCATATAGATTTTTTATATAGTAAAATTAGGCATTAATATAAACATTTCCAACACTTTGCTGATGAGTGAGTTGGTTAAAACGTTTTTTTTAATCTGAGAATTATAACGTTTTTCAAAGGCAAACATTATAGTAATAAATACATAATATCCGGTTATCCAAACCATTCAGAGTATTTAATCAGGATTACTTGAAAAAAAGCCATTAATATTTGTCTATAATAAAAATAATGCCGTAATTTGCACTCCCTTAAAAAGAAGATAAAAAGTAGTATTCAATTCATAAATATTTTCAGAAAATGTCACGAGTTTGTCAGATAACAGGAAAGAAACCCATTACAGGTCATCATGTGTCCCACTCTAACATTAAAACAAAAAGAAGATTTTTACCTAATCTTCAGGTAAAAAAGTTCTATCTCCCGGAGGAAGAACGCTGGGTTAGCTTAAAGGTTTCTGCCAAAGCCATTCGTATTATTAACAAAGTTGGCTTTAGCAAAGCATTAAAAGAAGCACGCGAAAAAGGAATTTATACTGATTAAGCGGCATAAAAATTTATATTTGAAAAGCTGTCTGTTTTTACAGGCAGCTTTTTTTATGCAAACATTGCTGACGATAATGTGTTAATTTTGTGAAAAAGGATACTATTTTCGGTAAAATTATCTTGTCATTGACTTATTATTTTTACTTTTAATCCTGTATCGAATTTAAGAAGTTCACTGTTTGCCATGCTGAGGTACCTTTTTATCATATTTGCAACGTTGCTGTTTATTGTATGTGCTTCAAAACTCATTGCAAGCGATAATGATGAACCACGCCCCCGCAGGGTAATACAGTTCAGCGGACTTGTGCTAACAGGTGATAGCCTTAAATCCGTTCCTTACACCAATATCTGGGTTCGAAATACACGAAGAGGAACCACATCTGACTACCAGGGATTTTTCTCTATTGCCGTTAGGGAAAGAGATACTTTACGATTTAGTGCTGTTGGTTATAAAGAGATTAATTATGTAATTCCTGACACTTTAACATCCAACAGGTATTCGGCCATACAACTCATGACTCGTGACACAATCCATCTGGCAGAAACTGTTATATACCCCTGGCCTACGCGCGAACAATTTCGTTATGCTTTTCTCAATACTGAAATACCTGACGATGATAACGACCGGGCTTTACGAAATCTGGAAAGAGCCGAAATGAAAGAAAGACTGGAGAGAATGCCTTTGGATGGTTACTCAAACTTCCGATACATGAATGAGCAGCACGCTCAAAGGTTGTATTATGCGGGACAGCGACCACCAATGCGAATATTCGATCCTTTTGCATGGGGGCAATTTATTCAGGCATGGCGGGAAGGCCGGTTTAGAAGGGATGACTAAAGTCAAACATATAATTCCAAACAATATTCTCATCCTTTTTATGTTATAATTATCAATCCGGCAAAGTTGTTCTGATATTTCCAAAACATTATTATTACTGAATTTTGTTATTTTTGCCGTGGAAAAAAGTGAGAAAAAAATACCTTTAAGATTGAGCATTCTGTGAAGCAAAAACTATATTTCCCCTTTTTTATCGGATTACTGTTTTTTTCATCTTCTATATGGGCTCAACAATCCACTATTGAAGGAATTATTACCGATGAAAATCAAAAGCCACTCGAGTTTGTAAGCATTGCGATAGAAGGAACTTCACGTGGAACCAGTACGGGCTCAAATGGTTTTTTCAGTCTTCAGGCTGACTTTTCACAAACCCAGCGGGTTATTGTTTCTTACCTTGGATATAAAATAAACGAATATGTAATAACTCTGGCTCCCGGAGAATTACGCAGGCTTGACATTCAACTTGAACCCCTGGCAACTCTTCTTCCTGACATTGAAGTGCGTGAAACACAGATTATCACCAGCCAGTATATAAAAATCGACCCACGGTTAACTGCCATAATTCCTGGTCCGGGCAACGGAGTGGAAAGCCTTTTGAAAACTATGCCAGGAGTAACATCCACTACAGAATTGTCATCTCAGTATTCAGTAAGAGGAGGAAATTTTGATGAGAATCTCGTTTATGTTAATGGAATTGAAATTTACAGACCCTTTCTTGTTCGTTCAGGACAACAGGAAGGGCTGAGCTTTATAAACTCTGATCTGGTTTCTTCCATCACATTTTCTTCAGGAGGATTTGATGCCAAATACGGCGATAAAATGGCATCGGTGCTTGACATAACATACAAAACCCCTGAAAAATTTGCCGGTTCTTTCTCCATGAGTCTTTTAGAAGGTTCTTTGCATCTTGAAGATGCGCGGTTTGACAACAAACTGAGGTATCTGTTCGGACTCAGGCATAAATCAAATCAATACCTGTTGGGAACACTTGATACTCAGGGCGATTACAAACCTGAATTTACCGATATTCAGGGGCTGATAAGTTATGAGTTTAACTCTCAATGGGAATTGAGTTTCCTTGGCAATTTCTCACGTAACCAATATTTATTCATTCCTGAAGTTCAGCGTACCAGGTTTGGTAACCTGGAAGAAGCAAGACAATTTACCGTTTTTTTCGACGGGCAGGAAACCGACCGTTTCCTGACGGCATTGGGTGCTCTGTCATTAAATTATACTCCTGAACCTGGTTTAAAACTTCAGCTTATTTCATCCGTTTTCCAAACAGATGAAACAGAAAATTTTGATATTCAGGGGAGTTATCTTCTGGAAAAGGTAGAAACAGACTTTGGCTCAGATGACTTCGGTCAGGCTACCGGCACACCTCTGGGTGTAGGAGCATTTCATAATCACGCCCGAAACTACCTGAATGCTATTGTCTGGAATATTGAGCATAAGGGTGAGTTGAAACGTGATTTAAATACATTAAAATGGGGTATTAAATACCAGTATGAAGATATCTTTGACCGGCTTAATGAATGGTCGATGGTTGATTCTGCAGGTTTTGCCCTGCCCCGGCAACCATATAATTTACTCCTGTTACAAGACACGGTGAATACCAGAATTTCACTACAATCAAACCGTGTAACATCATTTTTGCAAAACTCACGGGAGTTTCAAGCAACTGCAGGTCGATATATATTTACAGCAGGATTAAGAACTAATTACTGGTCATTCAATAATCAATGGTTGTTTTCTCCAAGGGCAACAATTTTATTTAAACCTGAACGAGCCCCCAGATGGGTTTTCAGAGCATCAGGAGGCTTTTACCAGCAACCGGCTTTTTATCGTGAATTGAGAGATTTTCAGGGCAACCTGAACGAAAACATTAAAGCCCAGAAGAGCATACAATTTGTGATGGGTGCAGAATACAACCTTATGCTCTGGGGCAGACCATTTAAATATACCAATGAAATTTATTTCAAACAATTCAATAATCTTATCCCCTATGAACTAGACAATGTAAGGATAAGGTATTATGCCAACAATACTGCTTCAGGCTATGGAGTCGGGCTTGACATGAAGATTAACGGTGAGTTTGTTCCCGGAATAGAATCATGGGCAAGTTTATCAATCATGAAAACAGATGAAAAGATTGATGGTGCATTTTTTACTGATGTCAACGGAAACCAGATACCTTTGGGTTATATTCCCCGACCAACTGACCAAAGGTTCAACTTCAGCCTGTTTTTTCAGGATTTTCTACCCCGCAATCCAAGCTACAAAGTGAGCCTGGCATTGATTTATGGCAGTGGCCTGCCCCTTTCGCCTCCATCTGAAGAAAAAACCCGCAATATTGGAACTATGCCTCCCTACCGCAGGGTCGATATTGGATTCTCCAAAGAAATCATAGGACCATCATCAAGTTTTGGTGAAAATAATTTTTTAGGACATATCAACTCTATGTGGATAACTGCCGAAGTATTTAACCTCCTTGAAATAAACAATACCATCAGCTACTTATGGATTAAGGATATCTCCAACGATATGTATGCTATACCTAATTACCTGACATCAAGACTCATAAACGTAAAACTTATAACACAGTTCTGACCTCTGTCTTTTTGTCACCTTTTGTCATATTGCTTTGCCTTCCTGACTTTTTATCAATTATCATCAATCCAGCTTAAAAACACAACATACTTCACTGTTTTTCAAATTATTAACCTTGATGTGCCTGTAAAATCATTGGATTACAATTACTTTTCAAGGTGCCATAATAACGTCATTTATAATAAAAAATGAATTGGCATAATCATTGAAAAGTTATGGTGCGATAAATAAAATGCACATAAATCATAAAACATAATAACAATGAGTAAAATTATCGGAATAGATTTAGGAACAACAAATTCCTGCGTTGCTGTAATGGAAGGTAATGAGCCTGTTGTAATTCCCAACAGTGAAGGTCGTCGAACTACCCCTTCTATTGTAGCTTTTACAGAGAATGGAGAAAGAAAAGTTGGAGATCCGGCCAAACGTCAAGCTATTATAAACCCCCAAAAAACTATAGCGTCAATAAAGCGTTTTATGGGCGAAACTTTTGAGTCAACATCAAATGATAGATCAAGAGTTTCTTATGAGGTAGTTAAAGGTGATAACTCCACACCCAGGGTAAAAATTGACGATCGCAAATATACTCCCCAGGAGATTTCTGCCATGGTTCTTCAGAAAATGAAAAAAACCGCTGAAGATTATCTGGGCAGTGAAGTTACTGAAGCAGTTATTACTGTTCCGGCCTACTTCAATGATTCACAAAGGCAAGCAACCAAAGAAGCGGGAGAAATTGCAGGATTAAAAGTAAGGAGGATCATTAACGAGCCTACTGCAGCATCGCTCGCTTACGGGCTGGATAAGAAGAATAAGGATATGAAGATTGCAGTTTTCGACCTTGGTGGCGGAACTTTTGACATCTCAATCCTTGAATTGGGTGATGGTGTTTTTGAGGTTAAATCTACACATGGTGACACGCACCTTGGTGGAGATGACTTTGACAATATCATTATTGACTGGCTTGCCGAAGAGTTTATTAAAGATGAAAACATTGATCTTCGCAAAGATCCTATGGCAATGCAAAGATTGAAGGAAGCATCAGAAAAAGCCAAAATTGAGCTTTCCAGTTCAACTTCAACGGAGATCAATCTACCTTACATTATGCCGGTTGATGGTATTCCAAAACACCTTGTTCGTACTTTAAGCCGCAGTAAATTTGAACAGTTAAGCGACAAACTTATCCAGGCTACTCTTGAGCCATGCAAGAAAGCCCTTAGTGATGCCAACATGAGCCCTTCTGATATTGATGAGGTTATTCTTGTGGGTGGTTCAACCCGTATTCCTGCCATTCAGGAAGTAGTTGAAAAGTTTTTTCAGAAAAAACCATCTAAAGGAGTAAACCCCGATGAGGTTGTAGCTGTTGGAGCTGCTATTCAGGGTGCCGTATTAAGTGGTGATATCAAAGACGTACTGTTGTTAGATGTAACTCCTCTTTCACTCGGTATTGAAACCCTGGGAGGTGTAATGACAAAGCTTATTGAAGCCAATACTACCATCCCCACAAAGAAAACGGAAACTTTTTCTACCGCAGCCGACAACCAGACATCTGTTGAGATTCACATCCTGCAGGGTGAAAGGCCTATGGCAAGAGATAACAGAACCATCGGCAGATTCCACCTTGACGGAATACCACCTTCACCAAGAGGTATTCCGCAAATTGAAGTTATGTTCGACATTGATGCCAATGGTATACTTAATGTTTCGGCTAAGGATAAAGCTACAGGAAAGTCTCAGAATATTCGCATTGAAGCTTCCAGTGGATTGAGTGATGATGAAATCCAAAGGATGAAAAAAGAAGCTGAAGAAAATGCTGAGAATGACAAAAAAGCCAAAGAAGAAATCGAAAAAGTCAATGCAGCAGACAGCCTGATCTTCCAGACTGAAAAACAGCTCAACGAATTTGGCGATAAGATTCCGGCCGAGAAAAAGCAACCGATTGAGTCAGCACTGGAAGAGCTAAAAAATGCTCATAAGAACAAAGATCTTGCAGCAATTGATAACGCCATGAATACTCTAAACGCAGCATGGCAGGCAGCAAGTGCTGAAATGTACAACGCAACCCAGCAGGGTGAGGATGGCGAACAGCAAGCACCTGAAGCTGAACAAACCGCAGATAGCAACAAAGGAAAGGATGATGGAGAAGTAACTGATGTTGATTTTGAGGAAGTGAAGTAAACTATCTGTACTTATAAGTAAAAAAGCGAACTCCGGCTGGATGTTCGCTTTTTTTATTTTTCATAAAATGATAGTCAATTTATTCAGGAAGCTAATTTTTTTGCAACACTAATGGCTTTATCATAATCAGGCTGATCAGCAATTTCTTTAACAATCTCAACATACTTAACCATGTCGTACTGATCAATAATAACTATTCCGCGGGCTAGTTGCCTGTGCTCTTCAATAAGAAATCCATACTTAATTCCAAAATCCATTTCTTTATGGTCAGATATAACAGCAATCTTATCAATACCCTCTGCGGCACAAAATCTTTTAAGGGCGGTTGGGAAATCACTAGATATAGTGATAATCTGAACATCATTAAGCTTGGAAGCTTCGATGTTAAATCTCCTGGTTTGTTGTGCACACACGTCTGTATCTAACGAGGGTACTGAAGAAATAATTTTTACTTTGCCTTTAAAATCACTCAGCATAACGGGTTTAAAATCCTGACCTGTTGCAATAAAGTTTTTTGCATGACTGCCTGATTTGATTATTTTCCCTAGTAATGTAACCGGATTACCGCCTATAGTTACAACGTTTGAATTTCTTTTCATGATTCCTTTTTTAAATTACCTCACCTTTAATCAAAAATATTCAAATTAAATAAAAAAACAAAATTTTTATGCAAATAGGATTGATTTGCACACGAAAAGGCAATTTATTAAATTAACTATTAAATTAATATTAAATCATGTATTAAGCTCACTAATATAAAAACCAACAGGTTTCCTGTGGGGTTTGTTTAGAAAGGAGTAAACAAAGATTAAAACCAGAGAATACACCAGCTCAGTTTTCAGAGCCAAGTTTAAATAATCAAAACAAGAGTTATGAAATGTTGCAGTAATAAATGGAGCTGGATTATTTTTTTCGGTCAAAAAATGGATTTTTTGATGAAGCGCTAAGGGGAATTCCCCAGATTATTTTTACAGAGCTGCTTAATATTTCCAGATTTTGAGCAGCAACTCCAACGGTATGCATAACTCTGTTGTCAATTCTGTAATTGGCTGCCACACTCACTGCTGAACCAACAGCAATTCCCAAATCTCCGGTATTGTATACGCATGGTACAAGAGGATATTTTTCTTTGGTGGCACAATCGGCAAAACCACAAAGGCTGCAAACTTTTAATTCAAGTGTTTTAATTCGGGTTCCTATCAATACAAGTGCATCAGCACCAGCCAGAATATTATCAGCATCTCTGATAAATATGTCATACTCTTTTTGCTCACCTATTTTTCGCATTTCCATTGCTATCAGTCGGATTTCGTTATCAGTTACAATAGCCATTTCCAAATTATCTGCTCCCTTACCTTTGGGTGCTGTGCGGGCTGCAACGAGCATTTTTTTTGCAATATCAACAACTGTGTTTATTCTTTCGTCTATTTCAGAATATATTGTCATAACACTGGCATTAAAATTTTGCCTAAATTACTAAAAAGCCCGGTTAGTAAAAATCTAACCGGGCTTTTTTTCTTAATTTAAAATGATTCTATTTGTCGGTAAATTTAGCAAGGCTTTCAATAAATCTTAAAGGAACGATATTCTCATTCTTTTGATTTCCATACTTCCCTATGACTACCTCAACCAGGTTATGGTTTTCACCATTCTGGCCATGTCTTTGGTATAAATCAGAGCGATGTAACAGCATAATAACATCTGAAAGTTCTGTAAGAAAAACCGGAAGATCTTTCATAGTTGGCCTTCGTGAGATGCTACCCGAATAAGAACCGGGTATTTGCGAAAATAATACGATGGGCACATTAAGTTCGTTTGCAATACCTTTAATAACATGAACAATTTTATTTAACTGCTCTTCTCTGCTATTGGTATCGGTAATTGAAGTGGTTAATAACTCAAGATAGTCAATGATAATAAGATCTACATTGTGCATCGTCTTAAGTTGCCTGGCTTTTTTTAGTAGCTCATCAACCGAAAGATTTGGTGTATCATCCAGAAACATATTGGCTTTGGCAATATGGCTAACGAGTGTAAAGATATGATCACGTTCGCTTGGTTTTAATTTCCCGTGGAGAAGTTTATCAAGCGACATACCTGTTTCACTTTCAATTAGTCGATTTGTAATTTTTGTACTGGATCTCTCCGGAGAAAAGATGGCTACCGAATGATTGTTTTTTACGGCAACATTGTTGGCAATGGAAAGCATTAGTGCAGTTTTACCCATACCTGGTTTTACTGCGATTGTTGTAAGTTGTCCTTTTTTAAAACCCGAGATTACCTGATCAATATCTCTGAAACCTGATGACAACCCATTGGAGATCTGGCTCTCGCCAAAGTTTTGTTGAAGTGCCTGGTTTACCATTTGTCGAAGACTGGCAAACTCAAACACTTCAGAACGGTCTGTGATTTCTAAAGTGTTTTCTTCCATAGCTTGTGGGTTTAATAGAAAAATCAATTTGCTCAAATGTAGCAAAAAAAAGTGTCAAATCAATATTAAAATAAGAAGGCTTTGCTTTTTTTATGATACCCATAGCTTTCCTTTATCGCTAAAAAAAGGGTTCAAAAAATATAACGGAAGTTTATCAGAAAACAGTATGTTCAAACAGTATATTACCAGGCTCAGGCAAATATTGATATACCTTTGTAATAGCTCATACAAAAGTGAATTAATCCTGAATTACAAATTCATGAGGTATGTCAAGATCCTGAATTAGTGAGCGCCAATCTTCGTAAAGTTCATCTTCGCTCTCATAAGAGTACCAGTTTATTTTTACATTGCGGGTTTTAAGATTGTGTTGATGAAAAAGCTCAAGAATCTTAAAAATGTATTTGGACGA
>SKSE01000182.1 GCA_007118135.1 Bacteroidales bacterium
TATGCCTATATCAACGATTCATTATGGACCATAAGACCAACAAACAGAATAATACTTGATTCGGCCTTCATCCATATTGATGACTTCTTTTTGTATAAAAAAGATGAGTTTCTGAAAGTTGATGGTCGGTTGAGTGATAATCCTGATGATGAGCTGCATATTATACTCAATGATTTTAATGTGGAAAGTCTGATGCATTTTTTACGCGGCAGAAGGATTGATTTCGGTGGAATAACCAGCGGAGAAGTTATATTATCTAATATTAAAAAAACACCCAATATTTCAGCCGATCTCCTTGTGAAAGATTTTTCTTTTAACCATGACCATATAGGTGATCTTTCTTTAAACAGTATTTGGGATGCCACGGAAAAAGCTTTTAAAATTGATGCTGAAATTATTTATTACGGAAATGTTGGTTTTAATAAACCCTTAATTGCAAGGGGGTATTTCTATCCTGAAAGAGATTACGACAACTTTGATCTTGATATTTTTATTGAAAACCTGCAAATGTCGATGTTTAGCCGTTATCTTGATGGCTTTACATCCAATTTCAGAGGTTTGGCATCGGGCAGACTTCGTCTTGACGGACCTCTGTCATCGCCCGAGCTCAGCGGAAGGGCAAGGCTTGTAAGAACAGGCTTCAGGGTTGATTATACCAATACATCCTATTCTTTTGCACACGAGCTGGAAGTCGGTAAAGATTTTTTCAGATTTGAAAACCTTACATTAAATGATACCATTGGTAATTCAGCCAATGTAACAGGCATAATCAGACATACACGTTTTATGGATTTTAGCCTGGATATCCAATTTTTACTTAACAGGATTGCTGTATTGAATACCCGTCCGCACCACAATGAGCTTTTTTACGGCAGAGCATTTGCCAGTGGGCTACTCAGGGTGCATGGGCCTGTTAATGATATTGTTATGGATATTTCTGCACAGGCCAACAGGGGTACTCAGATTTTTCTTCCATTGGATTATAGTGGAGAGTTTGCTGAGTCACATTTTATCAACTTTATTTCTCCTGATAAAATTATTAATGGTGCAACACCCCCTCAGAGCTATCAATTTTCCGGTATTTCTCTGAACTTTGACCTTGAAGTTACGCCTGAAGCAGAGATTCAAATCATATTTGATTCTCAGATTGGTGATATTATGCGTAGCCGTGGTTTTGGTGATCTTAAGTTTGAGATTGATAACCAGGGTGCATTCAATATGTATGGAGATTACACTATTCAGGAAGGTGATTATTTATTTACACTTCAGAATCTGATCAACAAGCGCTTCAGGATGCAACAGGGAGGTACTATTCGCTGGTCAGGAGATATTGATGCTGACATTGATGTAAGGGCGATTTATCGACTGCGAACTTCTTTATTTGATCTGGCAGCCAATCAAACAGATACATCAGATTTTTACAGACGAAGAGTACCTGTTGAAACAGTTCTTCATTTGCAGGATAAACTTTTCAATCCAAGTGTTTCCTTTGATATTCAATTGCCCGGAGGCGATGAATCTACCCGGGAGATGATTGAGAGAATCATAACTACCGACCAGGAAATGAACCGTCAGGTTTTTTCTTTACTTATCCTAAACCGTTTTGTCCCGCCCGAAGATGGTTTTAATACAGCACTTAGTTACGGTATGGGCTCTACCTCTTCTGAACTACTTTCCAATCAGCTTAGCAACTGGCTCTCACAGATTAGTTCCGACTTTGATATCGGTATCAATTACCGTCCCGGCGATGAGATTAGCAGCCAGGAAATTGAAGTGGCATTATCAACCCAATTGTTTGACGACAGAGTTGTTATTGATGGCAATGTGGGTGTGGCAGGTAATCATCCTGCAAATACACAAAGGGCAAGTAATATTATTGGTGATGTGAATGTGGAAGTGAAAATTACACCTGAGGGCAAATTCAGGATAAAGGCATTTAACCGTTCCAACACTTTTGATGTTTTGAATACCAATGCTCCCTATACACAAGGGGTAGGTGTGTTTTACAGAAGAGAGTTTGACAACATCAGCGATATATTCAGACGACGCTTCAGAAGTATTCTTGATATTCCTGAGTTTGAAGAAGTTGATTTGCCTGATATTGAAGCCTTACGCTTAGATCCTAATGATGCAGATTCCAGATAGGTTAATGGTTCAATACCCGGTTATTATATTTTAAGCCTGCCTCTTACTTCTCTTAACTGTTCACGTATGGTTTTACTGTTTGTTTTTTTCCTTGCCGAGCGGATATCTCCTAAAAGAAATCCATAAGCTTCCATTCCTTCCACTTCATCAAAAATAACTTTAAGAATGGCCATGCCCGGTATAAAAAGTATCATACCGGCCAGACCCCATATGAAGTTACCAACAAAAAGAGCAATAATAGTCATCAAAGGATTCATAGATACTTTTCCACCCACAATTTTAGGGGTAAAGAGGTTGCTTTCAAAAAGCTGAATTACATAAAATGCCATAAACACACCAACGGGATACCACAAACTGTCCTTGGTAAGGAAGGCATATAAAATGGGCAGTGTAGCACCAATAAACGGTCCAAGAAAAGGAATCACATTTAACAGGGCCGCAAAACCCGCAAACAGGAAAGCATGACTTATCCCCAGGCTAAGCAATGCAATACTGTTAAGCACCATGAGAATACAAATTACCAGAAACATGCCTGTAATATAATTCTGAACCACCAGCTTTACCTTGGAAATTACATTACGAACCTTAATTTTATGCTTCTCATCAAAAGAGAGTAAAATAAAATCAATAAGAAACTGCCGGAAATAAAGAAACAGGAAAATATAAATGGGCATGATGAAAACCATTGTAAGAGTTCCTACAGTGGCTATAACACCCTGTGTGAGTCCTGCTGCGTTTTCATAAAGATACTGGAATATTGTATTCTGAATATTCTCACCTGATATGGGCACTACGCCTTCAAAATGGTTTTCAATATACTCATTGGCAAGACCAATATAGTAACCAACCCTTTCTTCCAGCAAAGCGAGATCGCCGCTGAAACGCAATATCTGGTTATAAAAGAAATACACCAGTGCACTTAAAATGGCAATCAGTGAAATAACGCTAAAACCCACAGCCAGTGCTTTGGGTATTTTAATCTTTTCAAGCCATGCGGTAAATGGACTTATGAGTATGGCCAGCAAGCCTGAAATAAGCAACGGAACCAGGATAACTTTTGCCTCGCGCATAATGATTACGATGAGTACAAGTGTCAGCAGTATGATGGCCAGTTTAAAATAAAAGGGGAATTTGATATTCATAAGATACGTTTACGGATTCATACAATCATCATTCACTGAAAGCACATAACGTTCAATAACACTTAACAGGCGGGCTGTTTCCCAGCCATCAAATCCTTTAATGTCATCGTAGGTAATTTGCTTTTGGTAAAAGCTTAGCCATTGTGCAGAAACCGGTGTATACGACCAGTGCCATTTTTCTTCTTCGTATCCCGATTCACGTCCGCTATCTTTGGGTGTATAAGGTTGGCAGAAGCCGAATTTTGAAGCATTTTCAACCAGCCATTCATATTCTCTTTTTCCTCTTCCCGATTCAAAATATCTGTTGTTCAGGCTGTTTAGGTCGATATCTGTTCCCCAGTGATGACGTGAGGTGCCTGGCATGGCACTGAACCGAAGTATCTCTCGGGCTCTTTCAATCGGGTTAGAAATTTCTGTAGCCTTTATGTTTCCGCTCAAAACCTGCTGGCCATTCCATTTATTATTCCAGATTCTTGCCTGATGATTAAAATCCCGGAAAGCGGATACTATGATTAGCTCAATCCCATCGGTTTTTGCTGCTTCATGCATTTTAAGAAATGCATCATAAGCTTTCCTGTGCATAAACATACCATCTCTGTTGGCGTATTTTCTTTCAACAAGAGTTAGCAGGGAGTCCCTTTGTGAACGACTGGGCTTACCCAGCAAAATGTTTTTATCAGGTTGGGATATTTCGGGCATAGGTTCTTTTTTATGAATTTTAAGCGAATCAGGATTTTGGCTATAAACTGTTTCAGATGTAGTTTCTGGATTTACGGGGCTCAGGTTTCTGCGGGAAAGCCTGCAAGTTCGTGAACTTAAAAGCAGAATCGCAAGTATTACAACCAGAACGATAAATGTGTTTGATTTTCTATTTACAGATTTTTTTTTACCCATTTTGATTATTCATCATGAAACTCAAAATTAATTATTTCACGGACAATTATCTTTGGTTTGATAAACAAAAATGTAATTTTGTTGTAAACCTGTTCTTTAATTACAAATAACACAATTTCTATAATAATTGCTATGAAACAAATACCCAAAGCTTACGAAAACCTTGAATTTTTAAAATCACCGCAGGCTCGTATATTGCGCATAATGTCTGAATTTGTTGAGCCTCAGGCGCGATTTATGAAAAACCAGATAAAAGATACAGTAGTATTCTTTGGTTCTGCCCGGCTTCCTTCTCGGGAGGATGCCGAAAAACAGCTGGCAGAAATAAAAGCGCAAAAGGATCCGGACCCGAAAGCTGTAAAAAAAGCAGAAATAAACCTTAAAAATTCCCGCTATTATGAGGATGCCGTTGAGCTCTCCAAAAGAATAACACAGTGGTCGATAAAAAATTACTACCATAACGGTCGTCGTTATGTAGTATGTACAGGTGGTGGACCAGGTATCATGGAAGCAGCCAATAGGGGGGCACATCTGGCCGGTGGCAAATCAGTGGGGCTCAATATCAGCCTGCCTTTTGAACAGTATGCCAATCCATACCTGGAAGATGAGCTGAATTTTGAGTTTCATTACTTTTTTATGCGCAAGTTCTGGTTTGCATATCCCGCAAAGGCTATTGTAATTTTTCCGGGAGGTTTTGGCACACTTGATGAACTGGCAGAAATTCTTACCCTTGTGCAAACCGGAAAGATCAAAAAAGACATGAAGATTTTGATTTATGACAGCATATACTGGAACGATATAATTAATTTCAGCAAGTTTGCCGAGAATGGAATGATAAGCGAAGAAGACCTCAACCTTTTCAAAATATGCGACACTGTCGATGACATGGAGCAGGAACTACTTGCCCATTTCGAAAAGATGAAAGACAAGGATAAGCTTATGTAAACATTATCAGAAAGGATAGCCGATGGCAAGATTCAGCAAAAGGTTATCGCGTCGCCAGTTTCTGTCGAGCAGTCGGATAGACTGAAAATATCCGGGCGAATCATCGTAAGGCACTGCCAGCGGGAAGGCCAGATCGAGACGTAGGATAAAGAAAGTAAAATCGAAACGTAGCCCGGCACCGGTTCCCAGCGCCATCTGGCCAAGAAATTCTGATGTTTCAAACTTGCCCCCCGGGGTTCTTTCGCGTTCTTTAAGGTTCCATACATTACCGGCATCGGCAAATACTGCCCCTTTGATAATATTTGTCATACTGAAACGATACTCCAGGTTGGCTTCAAGTTTTATTTCACCCGATTGGTAAATGTTGAAAGTTGTTTCTAAAGTATCCGGCGACTCGTAGGCTCCCGGGCCCAATGAACGTGGTTGAAAAGCTCTTATACTATTGCTGCCGCCGGTTGTGTATAGCTTAATGTAGGGCAAAGTTGTTGAATTGCCATAAGGAA
>SKSE01000293.1 GCA_007118135.1 Bacteroidales bacterium
CTTTACCTGACGCATCGCTACCGTACCGTCCACCGCATAGGAGCGGTAATCATAGCCTACGTTGTAGGGCTTTTGCTTGGTAATATCGGTTTGATTCCTTCACCCGGCCCGTTGCTTAATGAAGTCATGCTTACACAACCGGATATTTCCATGGCCGAAGTAGAAGTTATGCAGCAACAGGATTTACTTGGTTCACGCGATGCAATAGCATTTCGTGTATATAAACTCCGTGACTTACTCATGACCATTACCATTCTGCTTGCCATCCCATTAATGCTTTTTTCCACCAATATTAAACAATGGCGTCAGGTGGCCGGCAAAACACTTGTATCGCTCATTGTAGGATTAATTGCCGTAATCGTAGTAATAGTTGCAGGATTTTATATTTTCAAGGATACCGGAACCCGAGACATGTGGAAGGTGGCCGGCATGCTGGTGGGAGTTTACACAGGAGGTACCCCCAACCTGGCTTCCATAAAAATGGCACTGGATGTGGACCCGGAAATCTATATACTGACACATACTTACGATCTTATCATTGGTGTGTTTTACCTTGCTTTCCTTATTTCGCTGGGGCAACGGTTTTTCCAAAGGTTTCTTCCGGGATTCCCCATCCTGAAAGAAGAAATATCAATGGCGGTTGAAACTAAAGAACCTTTTTTCAGACCCTTATACAAGGATAAGCTTATTCCGCTATTAAAAGCATTTGGTATCGCCATATTAATTTTTGGTGTGGCAGTTGGCATAAGTGAACTGGTGCCCCAGAATGCAGTTATGGCTGTTGTAATTCTCAGCATAACCACTCTTGGCATTCTGGTTTCTTTAATACCGGCTGTAAACCGTATCGACAAAACCTTTGATGCAGGGATGTACCTGATCCTGATATTCAGTATCGTTGTAGCATCCATGGCTGATATCAGAAATTTTGCAGGGATTACTCCTGGGTTATTCGGCTATGTTACTTTTGCTGTTTTCGGGTCTTTGTTCATTCATATGGTACTGAGTAAAATATTCAAGGTGGATGCTGATACTACCATGATTACATCCACTGCCTTTATCTGCTCACCTGCATTTGTACCTGTGGTGGCAGGTGCAATTGGTAACAGACAAATTGTAGTTTCCGGAATGACCATTGGAATTATCGGATATGCCATCGGAAATTACCTGGGAGTTACCATTGCCTATTTGCTCAGGTAGGAAGAAAGGATCTGACTTTTTGAAATTTCAAAAAAAACATGTAGGTTTGAATAATGTTTTAACAAAAACATTTCAAACTAAAACTCTATACCTATGGAAGAAAAGAAAAAACCCCTGATTTTCTGGATAACAGCCGGATTGATAGTTGTAGTGAGTGTTCTGCTTGCCATAATGAACTGGACAGAAACCACCATAAGCTTTATTTTCTTTGAAGTACGCGGTAGACTGATTTTTATCCTGGTAATATTTTTCTTTCTGGGATTTTTCCTGGGTAAACTGACCAGCTATTTCAGCAATCGCAAAAAGAAAAAGAAAGAAGAAGAAGAACCAAAGGTAACCTTTGTTGAAAGCGGCAAGGATTAAATGCCGATAGAATTCATTAGCTGTGCAACCACCTGATGCTGAAAATAGCCATATTTTTATTCTCTGATGTCGAGACCCTGGACTTCTGCGGGCCACTGGAAGTATTTACAGCAGCCAATATTGCATGTGAAAGGGATTTTTTTCAGGTATACACTTTTGCAGAAAATCCTGAACCCATAAAAACCATTAATGGTTTGAGGGTAATTCCTGATTATGACCTTTCTAACGTTCCCCAGCCCGATATTCTTATTATTCCTGGCGGCAACGGCACCCGGGCATTGATTGAAAATACACAGGTACTGGATAAACTTCAGCAATTATACGACTCATCACAATATACCTTTTCAGTATGTTCCGGTGCCAGAATTCCGGCAGTATTGGGTTGGCTTGATGGTAAAACCTTTACAACCCATCACAGCGTTTTTGATGATGTGCAAAAGCTGGCACCCAAAGCCCGAATCAGACCCAATAACCGCTTTACCGACAATGGCAAAATTCTTACATCAGCCGGTGTAGCTGCCGGCATCGACCTGTCATTCTACCTTTTGCAAAAAATTCTCGGAGCTGAAACAGCCAAAAAAACCGCAAGATATATGGAGTATCCGTGGGATGGGAAGAATTAGGTTTTTATCCTTCTTAAGGTGCATATTGATAAGGGATGCCATCCCTGTAAAGCTTTTAACAATGAATGTAAGTCCGGTCTTAACAGAACATCAAACAAAAAAACTCAATAAACAAGGGATTGCATCCCGCTACAAAATCAACCCATCAACCCATAAACCCCTAAACCCCTCACCATGCCCTACCGTACTTTTACCCCCGAACAACTAACTCCCAGCCAACGGCACCATTATCTGCTGGGAACTGTAAACCCCAGACCCATTTGTTTTGCCAGTACGGTTGATAAGGATGGCAGGCCTAACCTTGCGCCTTACAGCTTTTTCAATATTTTCAGCAGTACGCCGCCTGTTTTTATCTTTTCGGTAAATACACGGCGCGACGGATCAATCAAAGATACTTTACATAATGTAAAGGAAGTTCCCGAAGTGGTTATCAACCTGGTTAATTATCCTATGGCACGGCAGATGGCCATTTGCGGAGTGGAATACGATACCGGTATCAATGAATTTGAAAAAGGGGGATTTACTCCCATCCCGTCAGAAAAAGTAAAACCTTTTCGTGTAAAAGAATCTCCGGTACAATTTGAATGCAAAGTACTGGAAACACGGGCTATGAGCGACAAACCCGGCGCAGCCAATCTTATCATTGCTGAGGCTTTACTGATACATTTGGATGAAAGCATTTTGGCAGATGAGAATACCATTGACCCGCATAGTATTGATATGGTGGGAAGAATGGGCAATTTCAACTACTGCAGGGCAAGCGGTGAAAGTGTATTTGCCATCAGGCAACCGCCGGCAGATATAGCAATCGGGTTTGATAATCTGCCTGAGCATTTAAAAACCAGTAAAACTCTTTCAGGCCATTACCTGGCTATGATGGCAGGAGTAACTAAGCTCCCCGGCTCAGATACTATTTCCGGATTTGCAAACCAACCCGATGTACAAAAATTCATTACCAATTTTAACAAGCAATCAAATGATAAAACTGTTCTGTTGCATGAAGAAATTCTGAACTACCTTGAAAAAAGTGAAATAGAAAACGCCTGGAAGCTCGCACTATGGGCAGAGCAATCAGGCGTAATCTGAACAATAGATGCTATATTTCTATACCGTCAGGATAGTTTTCCTTTATAGTCTTCGTAACTAAAAAACCGGCATGGTGCAAAAGTGCCGTCTTCTTTCCAGATGCCAATGGCCGGATGCCTTACTCCATTGAAATACGTAGTTTTTACCATGGTATAATGGATCATATCATCGAAGATCACTTTATCGCCAATGTTCAGTTCCTTTTCAAAGGAATAATCGCCCATGCCCATGTAATCTCCGGCCAGGCAGGTAAGTCCGCCCATGCGGTAAACCGTTTTTCCGTCCTGCGCATCAGTGGCACCCAATATCCTGGGTTTATAGGGCATTTCAAGGCAATCGGGCATGTGTGCTGAAAAACTTACATCCAGCATAGCTACTTTAATGCCTTGATTTTCAATAATGTCCTGAACCGTGGAAACCAGGTATCCTGTTTGCCAGCCCACCGCTTCACCGGGCTCCAGGATAACTGTTTCAAGATTGGGATAGCGCTTCCGGAAATCTTTCAGAAGCTCAACCAGATGCTTCACATCGTAATCCTTTCGGGTAATATGATGTCCACCTCCCATATTGAACCATTTCACCTGCCGGATCTGATCGGCAAACTTTTCTTCAACTTTTTGCAAAGTTCTTTCCAAAACAAAAGAGTCATTTTCGCAGAGTACATGAAAATGCAACCCGTCAATATCATCCGGAATCCTGTCCGGCAGTTGATTTCTGGTTATCCCCAGCCGGGAACCGGGAATAGCAGGATTATACATGTCCGTTTCAACCTCCGAATATTCAGGATTAATCCTGAGTCCCATGCTAACCGGTTTGTGATAACTTTTCACTTTTTCATGAAACCGCTCATATTGACTCATGGAGTTAAATGAGACATGGCTGCTGTAATGCAGCAACTCTTCCATCTCATCATCAAAAAAAACCGGACAGTAGGTATGTGCCTCCACCCCCATTTCTTCAAAAATCAGCCGGGCCTCATTGAGTGAACTTGCAGTAGCCCCGCTCAGATATTGTTTGATCATGGGGAAAGTTGCCCACATGGCATAACCCTTCAGGGCACAAATAATTTCTACACCGGCTTCCTTCTGCACAAGATCAAGGATCTCCAGGTTGATTCTCAGGAGTTTTTCATCAAGCACATAACAGGGAGATGGTATTTGGTTGAAATCTACACTCATTTTTCTACCGGTAGAGGTTCATCAATCTTTTCGTGCCATGGGAGACCGTAAACCGGTAATTTTTCCATAAACGGATCGGGGTCGAACTCTTCTACGTTAAATACCCCTTGCCCTGCCCACTTGCCAGTAAGCATCATCATGGCGCCTATCATGGCAGGCACACCGGTTGTAAATGAAATGGCCTGGGCTTTCACATCGCGGTATGCTTCGGCATGGGAGCAGTTATTCCATACATAGTAGGTGCGCTCTTTTCCATCTTTTATTCCCCTTATCTGGCAACCGATAGATGTTTGTCCTTTGTAGCCCTCACCCAGTGAAGAGGGTTCTGGGAGTACCGCCTTTAGAAATTCCAGCGGAACAATATCCATTCCCTTGAAATTGATAGGCTTGATACTGGTCATTCCCACTTCCTGCAAAACATTCAGGAAGTTGATGTACTTTTCGCCAAATGTCATCCAGAAGCGAGCCCTTTTCAAAGTAGGGAAGTTTTTTACCAGCGACTCCAGTTCTTCATGATACAACAGGTAGGATTCGCGCGGTCCGATTTCAGGGTATTCGATAGGTTTGTGAATTTCAAGGGGCTTGGTTTCCACCCAACTACCATCTTTCCAGTAGCGGCCGTTCTGGGTAATTTCACGAATATTGATTTCGGGATTGAAGTTGGTGGCAAAAGACTTACCATGGTCTCCGGCATTGCAATCCACAATATCGAGGTAATGCATCTCATCAAAATAATGCTTGGCTGCATAGGCAGTGAAAACACCTGTAACACCGGGATCAAACCCGCAACCTAAAACAGCAAGTATTCCGGCTTCCTTAAAGCGGTCGTGATAAGCCCATTGCCATTTGTATTCAAACTTGGCCACATCCTTGGGCTCATAATTGGCTGTATCCAGGTAATGGGTTTTGGTTTGCAGGCAGGCTTCCATGATGGTAAGGTCCTGATATGGTAAGGCCACATTAATGAGAAGGTCGGGTTTAAAATCATTAATAAGTTCAACCAGTTCAGGAATATTGTCAGCATCAACCTGTGCTGTTCTTACCCTGTCGCCACCAATATCATGTGCAATTGCTTCGCACTTCTCAAGGGTACGGCTTGCGAGCATTATGTCAGTAAAAACTTCCGGTACAGCGGCACACTTGCGGGTTACCACATTGCCAACGCCTCCGGCTC
>SKSE01000144.1 GCA_007118135.1 Bacteroidales bacterium
AGAATACTTCATGACCATCATTAAGAAGCTTTTCGCATAGATGAGGACCCAGAAATCCGGCTCCACCGGTTACAAGTATTTTTTTTTTTATAAATTGCAAAAAAGTTATCTTTAAACTAATCTGATATGAGGGTCAAAAAAAGTTTTATTCTTATTGTTTTGCAAATTTATAGAATTTTTTGTCTTATAGGTAATATTTTTTCTATAAAACAAGTAGTTTTTAATTTTTGATTATTTCAATCAAATTTATACTTTGTTCTGCCGGGAAAATATTAATTTAGACGAAATAAGTATAAATACAAAAGTTATTGACAAACTATGACGCAAAACAATATCGAACGCGAAGTATTTGACACTAATCGTAAGGCCTTGTTTTTAAACCTTGATGAAACCATTTATGGCTCTTTTGCCGAAATAGGTGGTGGCCAGGAAGTTGCACGTCGCTTTTTTCAGTCGGGTGGTGCATCGGGTACTGTTGCCAAAACCATATCAGCCTACGACATGATATTTAGCGATACCATGTATGGTAAAACACCCAAGGGCCGTTATGTTTCAGAATCAAGGCTCATGCAAATGCTCGAAATTGAATATGATAATCTGATTAAATTACTAAGTGATAAGCGTGGTCCGGATACCAGATTTTTTGCCTTTGCTGATACAGTAACAACTATTAATTTCAAAAAAACCAATGAAGCCCATGGCTGGATTGGGGTAAGGTTTCAACTTAAACCTCAGGCCAAACCCAATGATGTTATTCTTCATGTAAAACTGCTTGAAAATGATGCATTACTTCAGCAAAAGACTTTAGGAATTCTTGGCGTTAATCTTATTTATGCCTGTTATTATAATTATCAATATCCAAATAGTTTTCTTAAATCACTCCTGGAATCTAATCTGGAAGGAAGGATAGAAATTGATATGATAAGTATGCATGGTCCCGATTTGGATTATGTTGATAATCGATTACTTGCGGTACAGCTCGTGAAGAATAACATGACAACTGTTACCATGTTTAACCGCTACGGCGAAGTTAAACCACCATCTGAGTTATTATACAGAAAGAATATAATGTTGCTAAGGGGCAGCTTCCGACCCATTACTTATGTTGGGTTCGATATGCTTAAATCGGGATTTTCTCTTTTCAAGAAAGAGATTGGGTTTGATAGGGAAAATACCATCGTTCTTTGTGAAATGACCCTTAAAAACCTGATGGAAGAAGGTGTATTTGATGAACGCGATTTTCTTGACAGAGTGGATATCCTTTGTGGCATGGGTCAAAATGTAATGATAACCAATTTCAAGGAGTTTTATAAAATATCCAACTGGTTCAGGAAATATAAAATTCAAAACATCAGGATGGTAATTGGTGCTTTGACTTTTCAGAAAATCCTCGAAAAGAAGTTTTACTCACACTTAAAAGGTGGAATACTGGAAGCATTTGGAAGATTATTTGCAGAAAATCTGAAAGTATATCTGTATCCGGGGCGCCAGAAAGAAACTCACAAAATACTTACCACTAAAAATATGCCTGTTGAAGATGATGTTCGCTTCCTGTATCAACATTTGCTCAATTCTGGTCTTATTATCGATATTGAAAACTACCGCAAAGAAACTCTTCCGTTTTTCTCTTATAAAGTACTGGCAAAACTCAATGCCAACGATCCTGAGTGGGAAAACATGGTTCCTAAATATGTTTCATCTTTTATAAAGAACAAAAATCTGTTCGGTTATGGAAGCAAAAAGCAGGAGCCTGTTGTAAAAAGTGAAAAGCCTTAAATGTAAAGGTTATAAAAAGAAATCGCCCGGTATCTTTAAATGCCGGGCGATTTTTTTTCCAATAATTAATTCAGGTCAAACCAGTTTTTACATCTCAAACATATCAAAATCCATGCTGTCGTCGCCATTACCATTATCGCGCATACGGCGGTTATTCCTGCGCTCAAATTCATTGATGCGGTAGGTAAAGCCTAAAGTAATTACACGACTAGTGCGCCAACGATCCATATTCATGGTAAAATTATCACCATAGTTATACAAACTAAATCTCATGGTGTTGAAAATATCGGAAATATTGAGCGAAATGGTACCTGTATTTCCCCAGATGTTTTTTCTTACTCCGGCATTCATCATATACATGGCTTCTATTTCTGCATTTAGCATTACAATGGGAGAGCGATAAAAGCCGTTAACCTGCATATTCCAGCCATTACCCAGGTTCATGTTGCTTACAAATCTACCCGACCATGAGTAGCTATCACTTTCGAGATCCATCTGTGTGCCGTCTACTATACTTCTGAAATAGCTGAAAGTACCATTCATGTTCCACCAGTCGGTAATCCTTTGATTAACTACCAGTTCTGCACCATATGAAGTTCCTCTGTTAAGATTTTCGAATGTCATTAGGGTTACTTCTCTGCCCTCAAGTCCTGGGAGATCGTTTACGACTCTGCTGAAACGGGTTACCATTCCATCAGTCTGACGATAAAAAATGCTTGGATTCAGTGTTGTAGTATTCCAAAAACGGGTGTAGCCAATTTCAAAAGAATTAATGAATTCCGGGTCAAGGTCAGGATTACCCATTGAAACTTCATACTCGCTACTGTAGCGCATGAAGGGATTCAAATTGCGGTTGTTTGGGCGATTTATTCGACGGGTATAACTAATTTGAGCAGACTGGTTGTTTTCAAAACTTCTGCGTATATGCATTGTTGGAAAGAAATTCAGATAATTTTTATTGAACGCATTGTCAATGGTGATCTGATTGCCGTCCACAAATGTTTGTTCGGCTCTTAATCCGGCCTGTAAACTGAATTTGCCAAGCATTGTGGCATACATACCATATGCTGCAAAAATTTGTTCATTATAGATAAAGTGATTGCTACGATTCAGATCATTCATCCAGAATCCATTATCATCATTATCATTGAAATGCTCAAAATTGAATTCCGAGTCCATTTCGCGTAACTGAATGCGGTAACCTGTCTCAAATTTGCTATCATCGCCCAGGGGATGAACATAATCGAGTTGGGTACTTAACGACCAGTTTTGTCCAATCATATTGGACCTCTCAAGATTTGTCAGACCATTAGGTGTTTCCCAGTTTTGCTCAAAAAACTGCTGTACGTAGTTTTCATTTCTGTCCATGTTACGTGTGGAAAAAGCCAAATCTGCTGTCAGTTCTCTGTGCCTTTGTTCATAGGTGCGCCTGAAATTCATTTGATGGTTGAATGAATTATGAAGCATATCTGTGTCATTATCCATCAGGAACAGGCTGTTGGGATTTGTGATAAAATCTCTGTAAATAGTATACTCTGTAAGATTGTCCCAATTACGATTCCAATTACTGTACCTGGATGAAATAGTCAGCGTATTATTGGAATTGAAACTGTAATCGATACCAGCCTGAACATTGTGTGATCCCATACCCATGTTACCGTTTATATCCTGGTCCATGAAGTTAGACATTCCATCAAAGAAAGTTTCCCTGAGACTATTACCATAACTATCCATGTCGGAGAGTCTTCCGCTGTAATTGGTAAAAAAGTTCCAGTTATTGACTTTATAATTAAGATTGACAGATCCGCTGTAGGTACCAGCGGTGCCGGCATTTAAAGATACCATACCGTTATAGCCTGGTCTGCGCTCTTCCTTTAGAATGACATTAATTATTCCTGATGTTCCTTCCGGATTATAACGTGCAGATGGATTTGTAATTACTTCAACTCTTTCTATCATTTCGGCAGGTATTTGTTGCAGGGCTTCTGAGCCGCTCAGTCCAGTCAGAGTAGATGGACGACCATCGATTAAAATGGTTACATCAGTACTTCCCCTAAGACTTACATTGCCATCAAAATCAACCGCAACACTTGGTATATTCTGCATTACATCAATTCCTGTACCTCCTACAGCAGTAATTTCCTGGCCAACGTTGATAACTCTTCTGTCAAGTCCGGTTTCCATTAATGAGCGGGCTGCCTCTACAGTTACTTCACCCAGCATTTTAGCAGATGGTGAAATTTCAACTACTCCCATATCATACTGTGTTTCACGAAAAGTAATTCGAATACCATTATAATTTTGTGGGGGGTATCCTATATAGTTGATGGTAACAAAATAATGCCCGGGAGGAACCTGTTCAATAATAAATTTACCTTGTTCATCTGTAATACCCCCTGAAACCATAGTTGAGTCACTTTGTCGGTTTAGCACCACACTTGCATATAAAAGTGGTTGGGAGTCTTCGCTATCTATAATTTGACCTGTAACCTTCCCGATTCTGGGCAATTCCTGTCCCTGTCTATCACGTGCACCCTGGCCCTGTCCAGGTTGGCTGAATAAAATGGTTGTCTGGAAAAAAAGAATAATTACAAGAATTATTTTATAATTGGGTTTGAAAAACTTAAACATATATATTGCTTTAGAAGTGAATTATAACCTTAATTAATTGAATTGCCAATGCAAGTCGGATAATTAGACGCTAAATAACTAATAAAGTTTAAGGGGTATTCCGGCAATTAGGATTTTTTAAGACATGGTAGGTTAATAGAAAAAACCCTGCAAAGGCAAAAGCCATTCACAGGGTCTCTCTTCATGTTGTTTTTGTTTGTTTAGGCCGTAAAATTATAATTTTTTTTTAAAATTCAAAAATGTGTGTTTTTATTTTAAAATTTTCATTGTCATTATATTGCTTAGTTTAGATGAAAACCTTAAAGCTGTTTTTAAGCCGATAAGATGGATTTGCAAAGTTTTATTTTTTAACAAAAATATTAAAACCCAATACTCCTGGATGTAAAACGCAGAAAATCAATATTATATATCATTTTTTCATTGATTTATGTTGTTGAAAAAGGAGTCTTTCAATGCTTAAAAGGATGTTTGGATTGTTTTATCTTTGCCAAGTTAATCTCACATGATTTTATGAGCGCAAATTATTCAGAAGAAAGTATACGTACACTAGAGTGGAATGAGCATATCCGGTTGCGTCCGGGTATGTATATTGGTAAACTCGGCGATGGCAGTTCTCCCGACGATGGCATTTATGTCTTGATCAAGGAAGTTATTGACAATTCCATTGACGAGTTTGTTATGGGTTTTGGTAAAACCATTGAGATCAGTATTGATGATAAACAGGTAACGGTTCGCGACTATGGTCGTGGTATTCCTCTGGGCAAAGTAATTGATTGTGTGTCCAAAATCAATACGGGAGCCAAATACGACAGTAAGGTTTTTAAGAAGTCAGTAGGGTTAAATGGGGTAGGTACAAAAGCTGTAAATGCATTGTCCAGCTATTTCACCATACAATCCATACGAGAAGGCCGGTCAAAAAAGGCTGTTTTTGAAACAGGAAAACTTATAGATGATATTCCCGAAAAGGAAAATACAGGTAGAAAAGGAACTATCGTAACATTTGTTCCTGATGAAGAGATTTTTGGAAAGTACCGATATATTGATGATTACATCGAGAAGCTGCTTTGGAATTATGTATTTCTGAACCGTGGACTTACCATCAATTTCAATGGAATGAAGATGCAGGCAGAAAACGGTTTGCTTGATCTTCTGAACCGTAACATTGATACCCCCATTTGCTATCCCATCATCCATTTGCAGGAAGATGACC
>SKSE01000272.1 GCA_007118135.1 Bacteroidales bacterium
GAGCGACAGCCTGCTTTATCATGGAGGCGGGCATACCCAAAGGGCTGACCTTTGCCAATGTTTTTTCGGTAGGCAACAGCGCCCAGATGGGTGTGGAAGAAATCCTGAAATACATGGATGAAACCTTCGACCCCGAAAAGAGTTCCAGGGTAAAACTGCTTTACATAGAAACTATCAATCAACCGCAGATGCTGCTCAAACATGCTGCTTCACTGATCCGCAAAGGCTGTAAGATTGCAGCTGTGAAAGCGGGCAGTTCGGATGCAGGAAGCCGTGCGGCATCTTCCCATACGGGAGCATTGGCCAGTTCGGATGTAGCGGTAGATGCACTTTTCCGCAAAGCCGGCATTGTTCGCTGCTACGGACGCGAAGACCTGATAAGTGTGGCCTCGGTTTTTATGCACCCCGAACTGAAAGGTAAAAACATTGCGGTGATCACCCATGCAGGTGGACCCGCGGTAATGCTTACCGATGCCCTTTCAAACGGCGGACTTGAAGTGCCACATATCGATACACCCGAAAGCAAGGAATTGCTCACACATCTTTTTCCCGGTTCATCGGTGGCCAATCCCATTGACTTTCTGGCAACAGGCACCGCAGAACAATTGGGTAACATCATTGACTATGTGGAAGAAAAATTTGACCATATCGATGCTATGGTGGTAATTTTCGGTACACCGGGATTGTTTCCGGTTTTCAATGTATATGATGTGCTCGACCAGAAAATGAAGCAGTGCAAAAAGCCCATTTATCCGGTGCTTCCATCCATTCTGACTGCCAAAGAAGAGGTGGATGATTTTATCAGCAAGGGTCGCATCAACTTCCCCGACGAAGTGAGCCTGGGCAATGCACTGGCAAGGGTTTACAATACTCCTGATCCTGCACCGGAGAAAATCCTTTTACCTGAAGTGGATCACCAAAAAATCAGAAGAATTATCGATAATTCCGGGGACGGTTACCTGGAGCCCCAACAGGTGCAGGAATTACTGGATGCAGCCGGTATCAACCGTGCCGGAGAAGCAGTGGCTCAAACAGCTGATGAAGCAGTAAAATTCGCTGAAGAACTGGGTCTTCCTGTGGTAATGAAGGTGGTGGGACCGGTACACAAATCCGATGTGGGTGGTGTGGTGCTTAATATTAAGACCACCGACCAGGTAAGAAGTGAATTTGAACGGATGATACAAATCAAAGATACAATAGCTATCCTGCTGCAGCCTATGCTCAGCGGTATGGAACTGTTTGCCGGCGCCAAATACGAAGAAAAATTCGGACACATGATCCTTTGCGGGATGGGTGGAATTTTTATCGAAGTACTAAAAGATGTTTCCGCCGAGCTTTCGCCCATCAGCAAAGACAAAGCACTGGAAATGATCCGGAGCCTGAAGAGCTATCAGATACTGGAAGGAGTGCGCGGACAGGAGGGCGTCAACATTGATATGTTTGCCGATAACCTGGCTCGCCTTTCTGCCCTGCTGAACGCAGCCCCTGAGATCTTTGAAATGGACCTGAACCCGTTGCTGGGCTCTAAAAAGCAGGTAGTGGCGGTGGATGCGAGGATAAGGATAGAAAGGTAGGGATTACAGAGAAAGGAGAAGGGAAAATCCGAAGCACGAATATCGAAATTCGAAACAGAAAAATCCGAACCGAGACGAAGTCGAGCTCAGCGAAGCTAAATCCGAAACGAGCGTAGCGAAGTTACTTTCGTATTTCGATATTCGATATTTGATATTCGATATTCGATATTCGATATTCGAATTTTTAAAAGTTACCCTCCGCGAACTCAGCGCCTTAGCGTCTCCGCGGTTAACAATATAAACTAATCAACCCAACAAACCCAATATGGACATAAAAATCATAGTACTTTCCCTCTACGCCCTGATGATCATACTGGTGGGCATTCGTGGACTGAGAGCCACCAAAACGTTTAACGACTTTTTCCTGGGTGGCGGAAACGTGGGCCCGTGGATGAGTGCATTTTCCTATGGAACTGCTTACTTCAGTGCGGTTTTGTTTATCGGTTTTGCCGGAAATATCGGCTGGAACTTCGGATTCTCAGCGCTGTGGATCGCGGTGTTCAATGCACTGGTAGGTGTCTTACTGGTATGGTGGATCATCGGATGGCGGGTAAAGCGGGCTGCAGCAGAATACGGTGTCAGCACCATGCCTGAATTTCTGCAAAAAAGATATGGCTCCAATACCCTGAAGCTATTATCCAGCATAGTGATCTTTGTCTTCATGATTCCTTACAGTGCAGCGGTATTTATGGGTCTCTCCTATCTTTTCACATCCAATTTTGAAGTTGAATACTGGCATGCACTGGTTGCCATGGGCATGTTTACCGCCATATACATGGTAATGGGAGGCTACAAATCCATGGCATTGATTGATATGATCTTCGGGATGATCATGGTGGTGAGTGTTATTGTAATGTTTTTCAGCACTTTGAATGCCGGCAACGGCTTACAGCAGATCACCTTTAATTTGCAGGAAATCAATGTCAGTCTTACCAAAGCGATTGGTCCTCCCGGCTGGTGGACGCTGTTGTCGCTGGTTTTGCTTACCAGTATGGCACCCTTTGCCATGCCCCAACTGATGCAAAAGTTCTTTGCTATCAAAGACAAGCAAACAGTAAAGAAAGGCATGGTTGCATCCACCATTTTCGCTGTTATCATTGGCGGAGTAGCCTATTTCATTGGTTCCACATCGCGGGTGTTTCTGAGTCCTGAGACCAACCCCGCAGCATTTGATATGGCAGGTACACCTTTTTATGATATCATCATGCCCGAATTGCTGCTTACGGTAGTGCCTGCATCGCTGAATGTGATCATCCTGCTGCTCATCCTTTCAGCATCCATGTCAACCCTGGCGGCACTGGTTCTGGTTTCCAGCTCAACACTGGTAAAGGATTTCTACGGAGGCTTCATCAACAAAAATGTAACGGATAAAAAACTCACGACACTCATGCGCATAATGAGTGCGGTCTTTATTTTTCTTTCCATCGTGCTTGCTTACACTGAGATAGATCATATTGTAGCCATTCTGGGTATCTCTTGGGGAGCATTGGGGTCTTTCTTCCTGGGACCCTTTATCTGGGGTTTGCTCTATAAAAATGCAACCCGTACCGGGGCCCTGGCTTCCGGGGTACTGGGACTGGCAACCTGTCTCACTCTTTATTTTATAGGTATGCCCAGCCCCCAGGCCGGCACCATAGGAATGTTTGTTTCGCTTCTGATCAATCCGCTTTTCAGCATAATCATAAAAAGATGAAGAAAATCTTTTACGCACTCCTGCTTTTGCCGGGTTTGCTGCTGCTAAGTTCAGCCGCCCTGCCCGATGAAGATGAAAAGGATGACAAGCCCAAACCAAAAACCGAGGAGCAACCCATTAATTTTCGCATAAGTGGCTTTGTGAAAACAGACTACTGGTTCGACAGCCGTTCGGTGGTTTCGGCACGTGAGGATTTGTTTCTGCTTTACCCCCAGAGAGAAGTTCTTGATCCTAATTTTGATGATCTTTTTGGAAGTCCATCATTTAATTTTTCGGCAATTACCAGCCGAATCAGGGGAACCATAACAGGTCCGGATGCTTTTAAAGCCCGCACATCGGGTATCATTGAAGCCGACTTTTCGGGTGTTACCAATGCCGATATCAACGGATTCAGATTGCGTCATGCAGTAATGAAACTGCAATGGCCATCTATGGAGTTGATGCTGGGGCAGTGGTGGCATCCATTATTTGGCGAAGAAGCGGTTCCTACGGTTATTTCACTGAATACCGGAGCACCTTTTCAGCCCTTTATCCGCAATCCCCAGGTCACCATGACCTTTTTGACCGGCGATATACAAACCATTGTTTCAGCCATTGCCCATCGCGACAACGCCAACGATGGTCCGCAAGGAACATCTCCGCAATATCTCCGTAATTCTCTCATGCCCAACCTGCACCTGCAATTCATCTACAAAGAGCAGCTTAATACAATGGGTATTGCTTTTGACTATAAAAGACTTCGTCCAAGAACGATTACTGACCAGTTCTATAAAACAACAGAGTCCTTTGGCACTTATGCTATCATGGGATTTGTAAGGCATCAATCCCGCGGTTGGGATATCAAAGCCAAAGGAATTTACGGCCAGAACCTCAGCGAGCACCTGATGATGGGCGGGTACGCCGAAAGCAGTATTGATCCCCTTACCGGGGAAGTTACCTATACTCCGCTGAGAAACCTGATGACATGGGCCAATGTTGTTTATGGAGAAACCAGGCAGGTTGGATTATTCGTTGGTTATTCCAAGAACTACGGAGCCCTTGATCCTGTTGTTGGAAACTATTACGGTCGCGGGCACGACATTGATTACCTTTACCGCATTGCCCCATCCTTTTCACTGATTTCCGGGAAGGTGCAGTTTTCATCCGAAATAGAATATACAGTTGCAGCTTACGGCACACCCGACAATATGGGAATTGTTCGAAATGCTCAGCCCGTGGGTAACCTGAGGGTGCTGTTAACAGGGTTTTACTTCTTCTGAGATCAGATTAACCATTGTTTGAGAAATAAAAAAACTCCAGACCGATGAGGACTGGAGTTTTTTTTTAGGATGAAAATATTATTAACCCAATGATTTCAATTCTTTTACAATTTCGTCGCGGGTTTTGCCCAGTTTTTTCTGAAGTTTACCAATCAGCTCATCATCCTGCCCCTCGGCATATTTCAGATCATCTTCAGTCAGATCGGCATATTTTTGTTTGAGTTTTCCTTTTAGTTCGTTCCAGTTTCCTTTGATTTCTAGCTTGTCCATAATGATTTTATTTAGGTTCTTAGAATTTAAACTTAACATTAAATTAACGTAGGGGTGGTTGCATTGTTCAATTTTGTGATGTATGGTGTTGATTTTCAATGTTTTTTTAAATTAACCCACCTATCCCTTCGGGCACCCTCCCGTACGAACGGGACAGAACCCTGCTTAGTAGGAAGGAGCCAGGGATGGGTCAAAAAACAATCAATACTCGCGATGCCATTTTTTTCTTATCAGAAACCCGAATAGAAAATTTAAAACCTTTTTCCAGGATGCAGATTTTCATATAAAAATTAATAATATTAAAATCACTCTATTAATTCCAGAATATGCTTTATTTTTCTATATTTGAAAACAATCAACATAAAAACTAAAAGCTATGGTAAGGTACATTCAAAACAGTTTATTTTTTTCATTTCTAATTATTTCCATAACTATGCAAGCACAAAGACCCGAACATGAAGTAACCGATGTATGGGAACCGGTACCCAGAGTAGTAACCCCGGGTGCAGGCACTGCTCCCCCATCGGACGCAATTATACTTTTTGATGGTAGCAACCTTGACAACTGGGTTGACCGCAATGGCAATACTCCCCAATGGGATGTTCAAGACGGAGTAATGACGGTAATGCCAGGCACCGGAGACATCCGCACCAAACAAGGTTTTGGCGACGTACAGCTACATATTGAATGGCGCACACCCGATGTAATAAAAGGTGAAGGACAAGGACGCGGAAACAGCGGCGTTTTCCTGATGAACAGATATGAAGTTCAGGTTCTTGATTCCTATGAAAACCCCACATACCCCAATGGCCAGGCTGC
>SKSE01000035.1 GCA_007118135.1 Bacteroidales bacterium
AATCAAAAATCACAAGTTTCCTTTCTCCGTATTCCCTAAATATCATACCCCACCATCATTCCCTTCTCCATAATCAACTCATCGTCGAAGTAAACATCGGGTTCGGTTACCAGTCCGTCCATATGGCTGTTTACCGAAATCCTGCCACCCATGGTGATGTTGTTGCCAAAGGCAATGTGTATTGTCCCGAAAACCTTTTCATCTTCCAGAATCATTCCTGTGAGTTGGGCCTTATAGTTGGTTCCGATGCCAAATTCAGCAACTGCCCGAGCATCCCGACCTGATTTTTCAAAAAGTTCTACCAGTTTCTCAGCTTCTTTACCTCCTTTTACTTCTTCCGCGTAGCCATTTCTCACTTCAATTACAATAGGTTCTTCAATGATTCCTATTCCTGCCATAGAACCATCAATAACAATAGTACCGTTTGACTCGTCCTCCCAAGGGGCCAGATAAACTTCGCCGGAAGGCAGGTTTCCACTTTCTCCCTTATTTTTCAAAACACCGGTACTGGGAATGATTCTCCGGTCTTTCACCGGCATAGTGATATCAGTACCTTTTTCCGTTACAACCCTGATGTTATAAACCCCTTCAAGCTTTTTGGCAATAAAATGGGTGAGTTCAATGATTTTATCATAATCGGCACTCAGGCAGCGGGCCATGGCATCAATGGTTATTCCGGGCATGGTTCCTACCCTGACACCAAGCTTAACTGCTTCACGCCGGGCATCGGTATGGGTAAGGGATTTGGCTGTTGGGCATACCACAACATCCACCATTTTCATCATTTCGGCCACTGGTTTTGGGGGTTCCTGTCCATTGATATCGCGGGATTTTATTTCCACAAAAACGGATTCTTTGCACAAAATCATTCCTGCTTCGTGCAAGGCCAGGCCAATTTCTCTTTTTACCTCATCGGTAACGATCAGCAGGGTTTCATCTTTTTTCAGACCCATGCAATCGCGTAAAGCAATTATGGATGCTTCCCGGAGTTGATTTTTTGGGTTGGTCATATTTTGTTTTTTTCACCACAGAGTCGCCGAGACGCTGAGATTTATGATTTTTGATTTGAGATTTAGCTTCGCACAAATTACCAATTACACATCACCGATTATCCATTACCCATCACCATACTTCCCCTTTATTTCTTTGCTCATCATATCTACTTTTTCCTTGAGGTTGGCTTTGAAGTCAATGATTTTGCGGCGGATTTCTTCATCGTGTGAACCAAGAATCTGTGCTGCCAGGATACCTGCATTGCGCGCTCCATTGAGTGCAACCGTTGCCACAGGCACACCGGCGGGCATCTGAAGAATGGAAAGGACCGAATCCCAACCATCTATGCTATTGGATGATTTAACCGGCACACCAATAACAGGCAGTGGTGTAAGTGAAGCAATCATACCTGGAAGGTGGGCTGCACCTCCAGCTCCTGCTATGATAACCATTACTCCTTTTTCATGGGCGGTTTTGGCGAATTCAAACATCTTTTCAGGGGTACGATGTGCTGAAACGATATCCACATTACAATCCACACCCAGTTCGCTGAGCACCCTTACTGCTTCTTCCATCACCATAAGATCGGAAGAACTTCCCATTACGATGGCTACTTTTTTCATATTGTGGGTTATTAGGTTAGTAAGTTATTAGGTTATTAGGTTATTAGGTTACCGGGTTTTCACTGCGGAGACTCGAAGTCGCAGAGAACGCAGTTTTTAGTTTTTTTTCGTGCTTAGATATTAGATATTCGAATTTATTAATTTCCTTCTCCAACCTGACTCTTCACCTTCAATATTTCCTTTACTTTTAATGCATTTCCTTTTGCCTTATCAAGGGATTCGGCTGTAATGGTAACATGACCCATTTTTCGATAAGGTCTGGTTTCCGTTTTTCCGTAAAGGTGCATATAAGCGCCATCTATAGCAAGCATTTCTTCGGCACCTTCATAGAAAACAGGTCCTGTAAAATTTTCTTCGCCTGTAAGATTTACCATAACTGCAGGTCTTATTAAATCGGTATTTCCAAGCGGGAAACCCAGTATGGCACGCAAATGCTGCTCAAACTGAGAAGTGACACATGCTTCTATGGTAAGGTGACCGCTGTTATGCACCCTGGGTGCGCATTCGTTTACCCATATCTCACCTTTTTTTGTGACAAACATTTCTACTGCAAGCAGACCCACAATTTGCAACTTTCCTACCAGAGATTGAGCAATAATACCTGCTGCATCAAGGTATTCGGAAGAAAGATTAGCCGGACAGAATACATACTCCACAAGATTGGCTACCGGATGAAATGCCATTTCAACCGGTGGAAATACCCTTATCTCACCGGCCTCATTGCGGGCTGCAACAATGGCAATCTCATGCTCTATAGCAGCCAGTTCCTCAACCAGGCCAGGAACATCCGGTATGTTTTCAATGTCGGACTTTGATCGTACAATGATAACTCCTCTTCCATCATAACCACCCACAGCTGCTTTCCATACAAATGGCAACTGAGTTGAGTTTTTTCCTATTTTTCTCAGCATCTCTGCTTTGGTTCTGAAACCAAACCAGGGTGCTGTAGGAATCTGATGTTCATGGTAAAACTGCTTTTGATTTACCTTGTTCTGGATAAGTTCAACAATTTCAGGCTGGGGAAAAACCTTCTTCCCCATCTTTTGCAAATCTTTCATAGCCTGAGTATTCACATTCTCAATTTCAATGGTAATGACATCGCAATCTTTTCCAAACTGCATCACGGTATCATAGTCATTGAAACTACCCTGTATAAACTCTTTACTCCCCACAGAACAGGGTGCATCAGCAGATGGGTCAAGAACTTTTGTATAAAGATCATACCGTCGGGTTACATCCAGAAGCATTTTTCCTAGCTGGCCTCCTCCAAGAATTCCAATCTTAATATCTTTTGATGAGAAATAATTTAACATATTACAAACCCCTGTAGCTTTTAATGAAAGCAAAGGTAAGAAGTTCTTTGATTTTTTTAAGTTTCGATTTAGAATGAAAAACTACTATTATCAAAAAGCGAAATTTCATAAATCCTGGGAAAAATTCCTGGTAAGTAATTTAACATATTATTCACCTTGAAAAAACCGAAATTTTTATTAAGTTTGAAAAAACAACGTTGCATGAGCGAAAAAAAACCTCATACATTAAAAGCATCTTTCGCGGATATTTCTCAGGAAACCACCTTTGCTACTGAACCACAGACAGTAAAATTAGGTGGTCTGAAGCTTTTTTTTCTTGCCATGGTTTTTATGGGTCAGTTAGCAGGCAGCCCGGCTCAAACGCCCGAC
Organism: Bacteroidales bacterium; assembly: GCA_007118135.1. Classification (GTDB taxonomy): domain Bacteria; phylum Bacteroidota; class Bacteroidia; order Bacteroidales; family UBA7960; genus SKVR01. Next base: position 3,299 of record SKSE01000035.1, read on the forward strand.
CGGATTGCTCTTAACTATCATAAACAACTCGTAAGGGTATTCGAATACCGCGACTCTCTTGAAGGAGTTCATCCTTTTGTAAAAGGTCTTTATCCCATCGCCATTGCAGAAGACGGCTATTTTTATGTTTTCGACCTGGATAGTTCAAAAACCCAATACCGTATCATGGCTTATGAGGAGATTGAGATGAAGGTACCCCGGGGCACCCGGGCTGCTTTTCCCCTTCAGTTTTATGATAACAAATGTGCTTGTGTGGTAACGGGAGATGTGTTTGATACTCCGGAGGGGTATATAATGATTTTCCATGAATTTGTTCACTGCCACCAATGGCATACAGTTGAGCCCGGGTTGCGCAGTGAACTCCCACTTGCAGTAAAATCGCAGAAGGCAGGAAATTTCATGTGGGAAATTGAACATCCCTTCCCCTATCATGACAAGTGGTTTGTTAAGACTTACAATACTTTCATGGAGGCAGCCAATCTTAATGACCATGACAAGATAGCTGAATTACGAGAAGAACTTGCATCTATTCTTAACGACGATGATTATCAATACATGGTGTGGCAGGAATGGAAGGAGGGGTTTGCACTTTACATGGAAAATAAAATGCGTAAGCATCTGAAGTTACCTGAAAACAAGGTAGGAAGACAGCAACCCTACAGTCGAACTGTATTTTATGCAGGTGGTTCGGCATACATAGATTATCTGATCCAAAAAAATCCTGATTTACTGACCGATCTGGAAGCTCTGTTTTACGCTATGTACTAAGGAAGTCTAACTTAACTCTACCCATGAAGCATATTTTACTACTGGTTTCTGCCTTTCTGATTTACAATAACGTTACAAGGGCGGCAAACGATAATTATCCCTTTGGCGGACGTGCAGCAGGTATGGGCAACGCTGCTGTTACATTATATGATTTCTGGGCCATTAGTCATAACCAGGCTGGATTGGCCCGGATGCAGAATATGGCTGCAGGGGTTTATTTTGAAAATCGCTTCCTGATAAAGGAGCTGAGTTTCGGGGCCGGTGCTTTCGTTTATCCCACTCAATCAGGAATACTGGGATTTAATTTCACCTATTTCGGATTTGAGCTTTACAACGAAAGTAAGGTTGGTCTTGCATATGCCAGAGAGTTTGGCGAGCGTTTTTCAGCAGGAGTGCAGCTCAATTACCATAATACTAATATTGCCGAAGATTATGGAAGCAAGGGCAACCTGACCTTTGAACTGGGCGCCATTTTTCACATCCTCCCTGAACTCAGCATTGGAGTGCATCTGTTTAATCCTACCCGCGCAAAAATTGCAGATTTTGCCGATGAAAGAATCCCCACAATATTCCGAACAGGACTTTCCTATGAATTTTCAGAAAGGGTAATTGTGGTAGTTGAAACTGAGAAAAGTGTAAATCTTAATCCTGTTTTCCGTACCGGCATTGAATACCGTATTTCTGATCCGCTTTATATCCGAGGGGGCATAGGTACCAATCCGACCACCAATGCATTCGGGTTTGGTCTGGAACTGGGGAACCTGAATATTGATGTTGCCACGTCATTTCACCATATCCTTGGCTACTCGCCACAGTTAAGCTTCATTTACCATTTCAAATAAGTCCATCTCATGTTCAAAAGAGAAGTGAGAAGAAAAATATATAATTTTTTGCTGCCTTTGGTTTTTGCCGGATTCTTATGTTTCCCGTCTTCTCTTAAAGCACAACAGGAAGAGCCACCCCCTGTTACACCCGAACAAGTAGTTGAAGAAGACGATTTCCATCAAAGAATTGAAAGCCTTATTGAAGAAAGTGATGAAGAAATTGATGCTTCAGAGTTGATTGAAGAACTTGAATTACTAAGGCAACGCCCTCTGAACCTGAATGCAGCAAGTGCTGAAGATTTGCGTAGAATATTTTTTCTGAATGACATACAGATTAATAACCTTATTGAACACCGCAGCCGTTTCGGGAATCTTATCAGCATGCTGGAGCTGCAGGCTATCGACGGGTTTGATTTGGAAACCATCCAACGCATTGAGCCTTTTGTTATGGTTAGCGAGACAGTAGAAAGGCGCCGGTTTAACTTAAGCGATATCATAGAGCGCGGAAACAGCCAGTATTTCCTTCGCTATCAGCAATTGTTTGAAGAACAAAGAGGATTTTCGCCCATTGACCCGGAAGAACTTGAAGCCAATCCCAACGCGCGTTACCTGGGTAGTCCCTTCCGCTTGTATTCAAGATACCGGTTTTCCTATTACAACAACATAAGCATAGGAGTTACGGCTGAAAAGGATCCCGGAGAAGAGTTTTTCCGGGGAAGTCAACC
>SKSE01000265.1 GCA_007118135.1 Bacteroidales bacterium
AAAGAACCATACAATGGTTTTCAACCGATGGTAAGCTGTTGGAAGAAGAAGTCAGAAAAAACATTACTATTTCCGATACCTTTGATTTGAAAGAGTTGCGGGCAGGATTATATTCTGTTCAGATTCAAACTGAGAATCAGGAAAAATTCATTTTTCGGGTGATAAGGTCCAACAGAGCAAGATAAGGTATGAATATTACTTTTATCTGGCACCCTTGATGCAATTGAAATCAAATCAACTGGCTTAATTATGGAAGATAATTTCCGGTTACCAGAAAATGGTTATGGAATATTATTTTGCTAATACCGCCCCGATTGTGCCAATCATTCCATAAATTTGCAAATGAAACTTACATGAGCACTGCACTCACAAAAGATGAAAGATAAGGTAAATCATGTAAGTTTCCTGCCAGCAGGCAGGCATCTGACCAACCGAGCTTGAAAAGCGAGCTCAGCGAAGCTAAATACTTAAATCATTTTTACCCAGATGAAACTACGGTGCTGATATGGCAAAAAAAACACTCTTCAGGCTTGAATTTGAAACGGAATTCCGTATAGTGGGTGTATTTTGTCCTGAGAAAGACTACCGTTTCTGCTGGCTGCTCAATAACAAGCTCGATTTTAATTTTCGCCGCACCTTTGATTTTTCCAGTTTCCAACCCAAAAATAAGGAACCGGAATTTCATTCGGTGTATCGTTATGAGAGAGAATCACTCCAGCGTACATATTTCCTTGTGAATAACCGTTCCATCGAAGGTAGCCGGTTGTTTGCAAACCCGGCAGGACTTGATTTTCTATTACTAGTTAAAGCCGATGATTCACGCTTTGATTACGGGCAGTTGCTCAAAAAGATCCGGGCACTACCTCAGATCACCGCCGCCTATATGCTTGATGATGCTTTGGGCAAAAACAAGGATGGTTTTCTTTACGATTTTGAAGTGTATTTATCACAAAAAATAAAAATGTAAGAAATGGGTATTTTACCATTTTGAATTGTGATAAAAATTTCTGGTAAAACTGCTCCAAATAACCGAATAGAAGTAAAATGCTTAATCCTGCTTAATCATTTTATAGATTTCAGCCCAGGTAGGTTCTTTTCCGCTTATGAGGATAGAAATCCTGAAAATTTTTGCTGCCAGTTTTCTTAAAAAGTAAAATGTAACGCAAAGTAAAAGGAATGAGCCGGGCAATTGCCACCATCCCACTTCGGTGGATACCCAGCGCATGGGCATAGCTGATGCCGATGTCAGCGGGAACCATGATAAAAATATTGCCAGGTTATTATCCGGTTCAATCATTACGAGAATTGCTGCCGCTGCAAACAATGACGGAATCATCATTACCGAACTTTTACCTGAATTGTTGGGATCTGTAATAGCAGAAGCCAGGCCCGCCATTATTGAATTCCACATCAGAATCCCCATCATGGTAAAAGCAAAGAACAGTATTATGGAAGGCAAATGCATAATAGAAAGTATCCTTACTGCTGAGGCTCCGGTAAATTGAAAATAAATGGCGGCAACCAACGAACCGATTATCAGGTAGGTGAGCATAGACGACAAACCGGTAAGTGTTATACCAAGTATTTTACCGTCCATCCAAACCTGGGGTTTGATTGCAGAAACGATTTGTTCAGTTATTTTTAGCTGCTTCTCTCCTGTAATGCCGGTAAACTGATAAGCAAATCCCAGAAAAACGCCTAAAAACATAAGCCCGGCAAAAAAACCTGCCAGAATTTTTCTGTCCCTGCTTTGGGGTTGAAAAATGTATTCACTTTCGATTGTTGCAGGCTGCATTACATAGCCGAAATCTTCCGGTGAAATGTTTTTCTCATCCAGTGCCCTGATCATTCTGTATTCATTCAGGCTGTTTTGCAGCATGTTCATATTTCGGGGTTCTTTATAGGCCAGAAGAGCAAAACCATCTTGCGTTTCCCATAAGAGCATCCCATCTTTTTCAACATTCATGCTTTCTTTGAAACGGTTCTTTTCATCAGGAGAAATTTCATTAATAATATAAGAACCGGCCAGGGAATTCCGTAATTCATCAGATGCGTTTTCAAATATTGTTATCTCGGTTTTTTCGTTTGATTCCCTTCCAAAAAAGGTTCCGATTCCACCTGCTGCAAAGCCCATTAATGCCAGGAAAAGAATCCCCAGTAATTCATTTCGGAGCTTAAAAAAACGTTTATACTCCCAAAGTGTGACAGTGATAATCTGTTTCAAATATTTATTATTCATAGTCGGGTCTTTTAGCAGTTAGCTTTTCTTTTTTACCAGTTCAAGGAAAATATCATGCAGACTGGAATTCTGACTTTTGATATTTGTGATACCTTGTAATGCTGATAGGTCTTTCATAATTTCTGGAAGCTTTTTTTCAGCACTGAAAACAACCTTTGCCCCATTGGAATCGAGAGCAGAAACCAATTCGGCCCCATTTATTTTTTCAAGTGTTTCAATGGGGACTTCGCTTTCAAAAATAAGCTCTAACGTGTGTTGCAAACCAAATGCATTATAAATTCCTGAAAGGCTTCCTTTGTAAAGTTCCTTGCCATGGTTGATAAGAAAAATCTTTCTTGCAATTTTTTCTACCAGTTGCATTTGATGCGAGCTAAGCAAAACTGTGCATCCCTGGGTATTAAGTTCGCGAATGTATTCTAAAAAGAGCTCCTGATTCAAAGGGTCAAGACCTGAGAAAGGCTCGTCAAGAATTGCAAAGGCAGGTTTATGCACTATAGATGCTATAAATTGCACTTTTTGCTGATTTCCTTTTGAAAGTGTTTGCAATTTCTCTTTGGCACGGTCTGCAAGGCCCATACGTTCAAGCCACTCCATAGCGGCAGAGTTTGCTTTTGCAGCGTCCATACCCCTGATAGAAGCCAGGTATACCAGGCTTCTAAGAACCGGCAAGTCAACGTAGAGGCCTCGCTCTTCAGGTAAATAACCTATCAGTGAAGATTCAGGCAGTTTGCTTTGTTCTCCATTCAAATTCCATTGAATTTCTCCCTGGTCAGCTTTGATAATATCAAGGAGAATGCGTAAAGTAGTGGTTTTGCCGGCTCCGTTGGGTCCTAAAAATGCAAAAATATCTCCACGCTCAAGTTCAAAAGAAATATCATTTACTGCATGTACGGTTTTAAATCGCTTATGCAATGATTTTACTTCAAGTACTTTTTCTGTTAACATTACTACAAAATATCTTTACTTCCTATCTTAATATATTACTTTCTTTCCCGAACCAGTTGGCACAAAACAGCACAGAAAGCGTTGCAAGACCTATCAATGATACCACAGTAATGAGGTAATGCGGAAAATGTATGGTTCCTGCTATGATTTCCTTGGTAGCCAGTGTGATATTTACAACGGGAACCAATGCTGTTACAGCATTGTATTCCAGGCCGGGTATCATGCCAATGGCAGCAGGTATGATAACAAGGAAAGTGAGGGGTGTAACGATGCTCTGTGCCTCCTTGAAGGTTTTGGCATAAATGGTAAGAGGAACCAGCAGACCGGCAAAGAAAATGGTGAGAGGAACAAGCATCAGCAACAGGTATAATACAAAACTGACGGTTAATATTCCCATTACCACCGACATGATAAAGTCGGGTAAACCGGCTGAAACCTGCAATCCAACAAATAATCCAACTATTGCCAGCAGGGCTGATGAAAGTCCTGTAAGGGCAATTACCACCATTTTCCCCACCAGTATTTCTATGCGCGAAACCGGGGCAGTGAGCAGGGTTTCCATGGTGCGGCGTTCCTTTTCGCCGGTAAACAGGTCGATGGCAGGATACATGGCTCCGGTAAAGCAAAAGATGATGAACAGATAGGGGAGAAAACCACCAGCTAGCTTACCAATCATCTCCTGGTCTGTGGCAATGTTAACGGATTCGGTTCTGAAAGGCTTAATGAAGGACTGGGTAAGTTGTTTATCCTGCAACCTTTGGTTAACGATGTAGTTTTCGTATTGAGCAAGTAGTCTGTCAATACGGTCTTTCCCAGTTAAACGGGTACCTGAGAAATAGATGCTTATAGAAGTCTCTGTCATGTTATCGAGGGCAGCTGCGAAACCGGCAGGTACAAAGAGTCCGTATTGCAAACTGTCGGAACGGATCAAGGATTCCAGTTCGCCGGCATCATCCATATATACAAGTTCTAATCTTTCCTGGGTTTTCAGGAAATCTTCCAGACGTGTGTCTCTGTCTTCGCTAACATATCCTATCTTTAAGGATCTTACCTGTTCCCGCTCCATTACTGACATTTGCAGGCGGCTTGTGGCAATGAAAATGACAGGAAAAACAAGTACCGGCACAAGTACCATTATTATGATGGTTCGTTTGTCCCTTAATGTGTCAAGGGATTCTTTCTTGATGATGGTGAGAATATTTTTTAACATGATAATTTCGATTTCGTGGGTTCTATGAATATTGGAATTATACAGGTTCGTTTTGGGTAACGATGTGGATGAATTCTTCCGTAAGGTTTTCGGTTTGCATATGCTTGCGGAAGTTTTCCATAGTATCATTGAAAAGGATACGGCCGTCATGAATAATACCCAGATCATCGCAAAGCAGGTCAACTTCACTCATAATGTGTGATGAGAAGATGACAGTCTTTCCCTGGTCTTTGCAGTCGCGAATGAGTTCAATGATATTTTTGGCAGTAATAACATCCAGCCCTGTGGTGGGTTCGTCAAACACCACTACTTCCGGGTCGTGGATCATGGTGCGGGTAATGTTGACTTTTTGCCTCATACCGGTTGATAGCTTCCCGATGCGCTTATTTGCAAAATCATGCATGCCCAGCAGGGTAAACAAGCGATCTTTTCGATCTTCTATGAGCTTTTTGTCCATATTATTAAGATTTCCGAAATAGTTTATCATTTCGTCAGGGGTGAGTCTTTCATACAGACCTGTGGTGCCGGTAAGAAAGCCCATTTTTGCTCTTGCGGCTGATGGGTTTTCATTCAGATCAATACCTGAAACCTTTACTGTGCCGGAAGTTGCCCGTAGAATGGTAGCAATAATACGCAGGGTTGTCGTTTTCCCCGCTCCATTGGGTCCAAGAAGGCTGTAAATCCTGCCCGGTTGGCAACTAAAACTGACATCGTGCAGTACTTTTACAGATTTATCTTTAATGCCAAGTTCCTGCCTTTGCTTTTTATTTAGCGAGAACTCCTTGTTTAGATTACTAACTTCAATCATTTTATCAGTTTTGTGTTTAATAAGATAAAATTTAAATTACGTCGAAGTTAGTCGCAATAAAAAAGAGTTTGTTACAAATGAAGGTTAGTTTTTTTATTAGAAGTTAATCATCTGAGCCTGTAGGACCGGGATTTCGAAACTTCTTTTCTCAATCCCGTATTAACGGGATTTCAGGCTTCCAGCCTTCAACATTCTGGATTACTACTTCTTCTCTTCCAGCTTTTTTGCTTCATTCCAGAACACGTCCATTTCCTCGAGCGACATTTTTTTCATGTCTTTTCTGGCGGAATTGGTTTGGGCTTCAAGATATTCAAATCGGCGGATGAATTTTTTGTTGGTACGTTCAAGGGCACTCTCGGGATTTACATTGATAAAGCGTGAATAATTGATGAGAGCGAAAAGCAGATCA
>SKSE01000168.1 GCA_007118135.1 Bacteroidales bacterium
AGGAAAACCGAAAATGTTTTACCAAAACCCGTGGGTGCAACCACCATGCCCGATTGGCCTGAAGCATAGCTCTTCCATGTCTTTTCCTGGTAGGAAAAAGGCACCATGGATTGGGCCTGCAGCCAATCTTTGATGATTTGATATCCTGATGGTTTGGTAAAATGCTTTTTCAAAACTTTTGAATCTTTTCAGAGATTTGTTATGAGAAAACAAGTCTTTTGGGGTATTGTTGAGGGTAGGAGGGAAAAATTATTATTTGATGGGGCCAAAGCCCATTGAGAATTTGTTAGCCATTCTATTCCGTTAGCTAAACCCTCCATAGGCGGGTAAACCCGACGGCAGTGGATAAGTGTAGTGTTATATCTATTGCCGTTGGCTTTAGCTAATATTAAGCTTAATTATCTGAAAATAGCTTACTTTATTAAACTCTTTACACTTTCAATGGTGTCAATATCTTTCACGGTTTTGTCTTTGCGCCAGCGGGATATTCTGGGAAAACGGAGCGCTACTCCTGACTTATGCCGGTTGCTAAGTCCGATTCCTTCAAAGGCAATTTCGAAAACCAATTCCGGCCTTACAGTTCGGACAGGACCGAATTTTTCAATGGAATTGTTCCGCACAAAACGACTGACTTCTTCAATTTCTTTATTGGTAAGGCCTGAGTAGGCTTTAGCAATGGTAACCAATTCGTCTCCGTTGCGCACGGCGAAGGTATAATCAGTATAGTGGCCGCTTCGCCGGCCGCTGCCCCGCTGGGCATAGATCATAACAGCATCAATGGTAAGCGGATCCACTTTCCATTTCCACCAGTCTCCCTTTATTCTTCCTGCATGGTAAAGAGAATTAAGCCTTTTCAGCATCAATCCTTCACTGTTTATTTCTCGCGAGCGTTCTCTGATTTCAACAAGATCATCCCATTGGCTAAACGGAATTTCTTCTGATAAAAAGTAATTGCTTTCAGCAACCAGCAAGGGTTTCAGCAAGTCACGTCTTTCCCATAGGGGATAATTTCGCAAATCCTTACCTTCCAGCTCCAGCAGATCATAAGCGTAAAACCCTACCGGAGTATCTTCAAGCATTTTTTTTGATATTGTTTTGCGATTCAGCCTTTTTTGCAGTTCATTGAAATTAAGTACTTTTCCGCCTTTAATAGCAAGTATTTCTCCATCCAAAACAAAGTTTTTCGAAATGCCCTCAGCGATTTTCACCAGCTCAGGAAACTGATCAGTAACAAGCTCTTCACCCCGGCTCCAAATGTGGACTTCATTATTTCTTTTAATGATCTGGCCCCTTATACCATCCCATTTGTATTCAGCTTCCCATTCAGCAGGAAGACCCAGATCACCGGGCTCTCCTTCAAGTGCATATGCCAGGCAAAAAGGATAGGGTTTGGAGTTATCTGAATTGATATTACTGCCTTGGATGAGATCATGAAACGCGGATGTTTCAGGCGACCAGCTTCCCATGAGGCTGTGCATAAGCATGCTGGGCTCTTTGTTTGCGTAAAGGGCAAGTGCATTTACCAGCATTTTATGCGACACCCCAATGCGAAAACTTCCACCGATAAGTTTGTTGAATATGAGCCTTTCTTCAGTATTGAGGCCGTTCCAGGCATTCAAAACATATTCTTTTTTAAACTGTTCGGTTTGATCTGATAGCCGGATTATTTCCTGCATCCATTGGTTCAGATGTTTATCAAGTGACTGGTTGTTTTCGGGCAGCAATAGAGAGAGTGTTTCACCCAAATCTCCCACTGCAGAATAGCTTTCCTGGAAAAGCCATTCAGGGATTTGCGCCATTTCCAATGCCCATTCTTTCATCCAGGTGGTTTTAACAGGACGCCTTGGTCTTTTTCCTGTAAACAAAGCCAGGCACCAGATTTTATCCTGCTCCGGTGCACTTTCGAAATAATCGGTCAGAGCAGCAATCTTAGCATTGGTCTTGTTGGTTGACTCCAGTTGAGAAAAAAGTCGGGCAAATCTTTTCAAAGTATCTTTCTTTTATTACGTGCTTATAAATATTTACTGGTCGCCGTCGGTTTCTTCACCAAAGCGGGTTTGAACAACACCGGCATTCATACCCAATTCATTAAGGTATCGTGCAAAAGGTTCGGTATAACCATGAGTAACCATAATTTTTTCCGCACCTGAAGCTTTTACAGCTGTGAGAAGGCCGTCCCAGTCGGCATGGTCGCTGATAGCAAAACCGGCATCTGCAGCCTGCCAGCGTCTGTTGCCGCGAATCTGCATCCAACCGCTGCAAATGGCAGTAACTGCTCCAGGAATTTTTTTCAGAAGCTGAGGAGACATAGCAGCCGGAGGAATTATCAATATCTGCCCTGCAAGAATCTTTTTATCCATATCCTGTTGAAATACTGTTGTTTTGGGTAAATGAATACCATTTAATTCAATGGCTGCATTCATTTGAGCTATGGAGCTGTGAACATAAATGTCTCCCAATCCATTGAGCAAATTAATCAAACGTTGGGCTTTGCCCAGGGAATATGCTGTAAAAACACTTGTTTTTCTGTTTCTTTGATTGTTTTTTACCCATTCGTGCATTTGTGTTACTATGGTATTTTGCGATTTCCAGCGGAAAACAGGTAATCCAAAAGTACTTTCAGTAACCAGCTCATGGCATTTTACAGTTTCAAAGGGGGTGGTTATGCCGTCATCAACGATTTTATAATCACCGGTAACCACGGCAACATAACCTTTGTACTCCATTCTAACCTGTGCTGAACCTATGATGTGTCCTGCAGGATGCAGAGATAGTTTTACCCCGTTAATGTCCAGAGATTTTCCATAGGTCAGGCTTTCTACCTGAATATCTTCAGATATCCTGGATTTGAGTATTGGTACTGAAAAATCATGACACAGGTATGATTTCATTCCCCACCGGGCATGATCAGCATGGGAATGCGTAATTACAGCTTTATAAACCGGCTGCCACGGGTCAATGTAAAAGTTACCCGGCTTGCAGAATAGTCCTTTTTTAGTGTATGATAGTAATTCCAACTGTATTGTCTTTTTTACGAAACAACCAAAATACGTAAAAGTTGAAATGATTTCCGCAAACCGGCCTTAATGTATACCAGCAATTCATCAGGATTTATAGGCTTGGCAATATATCCATACGCGTCGTGTTTAACAGCCTTTACAGCCATTCTTATATCGGCATAGGCAGTCATTAATATTACAAGGGTTTTATTGTTTTTCTCCCTGATATAATTAAGCAACTCAATTCCGATTTTATCTGGCAATCTAAAGTCAGTCAAAACCACATCATAGTTTCCTGAAGAGATTTTTTATATTGCTTTTTGATCAGAGAAAGTTTCGTCTGTTTCAAATCCCTGTCTGTTCAAAAAGGTTTTTAATGTAATTGAAAAACTCACATCATCTTCAACAACCAGAATTTTTGGTGCCATGCTTGTTTTTTTCAGGTAGCATTCTTTTTAAAAACTGCAATATTATTATCAGATTATTAAATAAAATTCTGGTACTACTATAAACAGTGACACAAAATTTACTTTTATTGTTTAAAAATTATTTGATTAAAAAATACCACCTATTAAAGTCCATCGGTTTTTTATTTATTAAACTGAGAGTGTGGAAATTTTTCAACGATTTGTGGGAAAACAGATTATTTTTGGTAAAAAGCGATTAAAGGATTTTTAAACCTAAATGGAATGAAATGCTTATAAAACGTTGTACTGATGGCATTTTTACTTAATCAATTTCTTGTAAATCAGTTTTCTGGCATGAAGTTTTCGCATTAGCTCATAATTTTAATAATTTAATTAATGAAAATTTTAAAACTATGAAGAAAGTAGGGATAATTATAATTGTAGTAGGTATTCTGATAACTATATTTACAGGCATCAGTTTTCGAACCGAGGAAGAAATTGTTGAAATCGGCGATTATGAACTTACCCAAGAGGAAGAACATGAAATTAACTGGGCTCCGTGGGCAGGAGTTGTGGTAATTGCGGCAGGCGTTGCAGTAATTTTAATTGGCCGAAAAAAATAATTGTAAATGTTAATTATTCATTCACTTCGAATTATTTAAGTTATGCGATTTCTTTACTACATAGCGCTGGTGCTGATACTGCTCTGGTTGGTTGGTTTTTTGGCATTGGATCTTGGCGGTCTGGTTCACGTTCTGCTTGTACTGGCTATCATTTCAGTGTTGCTGCGACTTATTCGAGGAAAAAGAGTTTAGTCTGGTAAAAAACATAACCAAAAAAGAGCTACCTGTAATTTACTGGCAACTCTTTTTTTGATAATTAGTTCTATTGTTATTATTAATCAATTCGTACAACCAGACATCGGGTGGTATTCCAGAATTCTTACGCGTTTTCAATTACGATGCTTGAGGTTTCTTCATCGTTGGTTTCCACATAATAACTGTCTTTAGGATGACTGCTTAAGAATCTCTCGCTTATTGCGGTTTACTTTTTAAATTGTTGAATAATTGGGCCATTTGTTTAACTAAGTTTAAGTATTACTATAAGATGCAGAAAATGAGATTATTGATTTTGTATTCTGCAAAATTTTCATCCCAAAATAAAAAAATGCGTGAAAAATGATTCATAAACCGCGAATCAAATGTTTGTTTTTATGGAAATGCCTTGAACCACCTGTTAACATTTCTGTTTCTTTAGCATGAAGAATAGATTTATATCCGGTTTATACGGTTTTAAATTTGAGAATACATATGCCCGGCTTGATCACAGGCTTTTTTCTCTGCTCAATCCGGTAAAAGTAAAACAGCCTGAATTAGCCTTGTGGAATGATTCGTTTTCCCGAGAATTAGGGTTGAGTTTTGGGGAAAATTCAAAAAAGGAAAAAGAAGATATATTTTCAGGTAATCGTTTGCCTGAAGGCTCGATTCCATTGGCACAAGCATATGCAGGGCATCAATTCGGACATTTTACCATGTTGGGCGATGGTCGGGCCATATTGCTGGGCGAACAGATTACACCTGAAAACAAAAGGTTTGACATTCATTTCAAAGGTTCAGGACAAACTCCTTACTCAAGAAGGGGAGACGGCAGGTCGACTCTTTACTCCATGCTTAGAGAATATCTCATAAGCGAGGCTATGTATCATCTGAGAATACCTACCAGCCGGAGTCTGGCAGTTGTCAAAACAGGAGAGGAAGTTTTTCGTGAAACAGCGCATCCCGGAGCAGTGCTTACTCGTGTTATGACAAGCCATATTCGGGTAGGTACTTTCGAATATGTCAGGTATCTGCAACCACAGTTGATTGAAGAGCTTACCAATTACGTCATAAATCGGCATTTTCCTGAACTTTCAAAATCTGAAAATAAGGCTATTGAACTTTTTGAAAAAGTGATGCACCTGCAGATTGATTTGGTGGTTAACTGGATGCGTGTAGGTTTCATTCATGGGGTAATGAATACCGATAATATGAGTATTTCGGGTGAAACTTTTGATTATGGGCCGTGTGCTTTTATCAATGGATACCATCCGCGCAAGGTTTTTAGTTCCATTGACCATTATGGCCGCTATGCTTTTGGCAATCAGCCCTCGATAGCACAGTGGAATCTGGGTTGTCTGGCAGTTACCTTGCTTCC
>SKSE01000138.1 GCA_007118135.1 Bacteroidales bacterium
ACTATTGCTGCTATAATATTAATTGCATCACTCAATATATTACCTATTATGGTAGCAGCACTGGCCGGTTGCGTTTTTTTAATTTTGACCGGTTGTATCAGTATGGAAGAATCATACCGTGCAATAGACTGGAAAGTAATTTTCCTTCTTGCCGGTGCCATGAGCCTTGGTGTTGCGCTTGACAGAAGTGGAGCGGCTGTTCTTATATCAGATTTTCTAATCAATATTGTAGGGGCCTGGGGCCCGATTGCTATCGTTTCAGTATTATATCTGCTTACCAGTATAATGACTGAATCTATGAGCAACAATGCCAGTGCAGTGTTGCTGGCTCCGATTGCTATTGCTGCTTCTATAACTATGGAAGTTGACGCCCGCCCGTTTCTGATGGCTATTACTTTTGCTGCTTCCTCCAGTTTTATGACTCCCATCGGATACCAAACCAATACAATGATATACGGAACAGGTAACTTTAAATTTATAGATTTTGTGAAAGTTGGTGGTCCCCTTAACCTGATCTTCTGGGTCATTGCTACTTTCATGATCCCCTACTTTTTTCCATTTTAACCTTTGAGACATGGAACAAATCAGAATGATCTACAAGTCTGTAATGGAATTCCTTCAATATCCGGTATTTCCCTTGGGTAAGGCAGACGTAACAATTGCATCATTGCTTTATCTGGTCATTTCTCTGATCCTGCTGTTTTATCTTTCAGCTAAGTTCAGGAACCTGCTGCAAAACAGGATCCTTGTAAGATATAACATTGATATTGGAGTAAGGCAGGCCATCAGTACCATAGTAAGGTATATTATTCTTGTGGTCGGTTTGGTTGTAATCATTCAGAGTGCGGGTATTGATCTGAGTTTTCTTGCCATTCTTGCCGGTGCACTGGGAGTTGGTATTGGTTTTGGGTTGCAGAATATTACCAATAATTTTGTGAGTGGTCTGGTAATTCTTTTTGAACGCCCCGTTAAGGTTGGCGACCGCATAGAACTTACCAACCCGTCCGGCGATGTTATAAATGGCGATGTAGTAAATATCTCGGCCCGGGCATCAACCATCCTAACCAACGATAATATTGCAGTTATTGTTCCCAATTCCAATCTGATTTCATCAACTGTGATCAACTGGAGCTACAATGACCGCAAGGTAAGATTCAGGTATCCCATTGGTGTGCATTACAAGGAGGATCCGGAGAAGGTAAGAAAATTGCTGGTTGAAGTTGCTCTGGGAAACGACGGTGTATTGAAAACTCCTGCTCCGGATGTGCAATTCGTTGAATTTGGCGACAGCTCACTTAATTTTTTGCTACGCGTGTGGACAACTAAATATATTCAACGTCGCGGGTATTTGCAGAGCGAACTTTTTTATGCCATCCATAAAAAATTCAAAGAACATAATATTGAGATTCCCTATCCGCAGAGAGACCTTCACCTGCGCAGCGGTTTTGAAACCATAAAACCTGATAATCATTTTGATAATCAATAAGCCGGCCTTATGTAAACCGGCATTTTTTGTTTTGTTATTTTTAGTAATTTGGCCGCTTCAAAAGGGTCCAATTAAAAAATAAGCTATGGATGCAAAGAGTTTACCTCATTTGTTGGAAATAAGTACGCAAAAATTTGGCGATAACACTTTTCTGTGGGAAAAAAAGGAAACCAAGTATAAAGGTCTGACCTATGCGCAAACTCTTGAAAGAGTAAACACTTATGCCGCAGGATTACTAAGTATAGGGCTTGAAAAAGGCGACAGGGTTGCACTTATTTCAGAAGGGAGAAATGATTGGGTTATCAGTGAGCTTGCAGTATTGTTTTGTGGCGCCATATCCGTTCCTCTTTCGGTGAAGATTGAAGAAGATAATGATTTAATATTCAGGATTAAACACTCTGGTTGCAAGGGTTTGGTCATTTCAGGAAACCATCAGCACAAAGCATTTCGGGTTGCAGATAAACTTCCGGGTCTGGAATTTATTATTCTGCTCGACGGAAAAAATAATACTAACGGAAAGGAAGCACCTGAATGGCAAAAGCTGAAGTTTCCAATGGAAAAAATAATCGATCTTGATGATTTACTTGAGAACGGTGATGAGTTTTTACGTGAGCAACCCGAAAAGCTTAACAATATCAGCCAAAATCTTCAACCCGATGATTATGCCAATATTTGTTATACATCAGGTACCACTGCTGATCCCAAGGGAATTATTCTGACACACAAAAACTATCTTCATAATATGGTGCAGGCTTCAACCATGTTTGATGTTCCTGAGTATTATACTTCATTGCACATTCTTCCGTGGGATCACTCCTTTGCTCATACAGTGGGCATTTACACCATGATGTACAACGGAGCCAGCTTTGCATCGGTTAAGGTTGGAAAAACTCTCAATGAAACATTGCGTAATGTACCGGTAAATATTAAAGAAGTTAGACCTTATTTTCTTCTAAGCGTACCGGCACTTGCCAAGAATTTCAGAAACAATATTGAAAAAGGAGTGCGTGAGAAGGGGAAAGTTGCCGGCTGGCTCTTCGATACCGGACTGAAACTGGGTTATACTTACAATCAACTGGGTTTTGATAAGGGCAAAGGATTAAGGTTCCTGCTAAAACCTTTATATAATCTTTTCAATAAAATTCTTTTCTCAAAAATCCAGGATAATTTTGGCGGCAGGCTCAAGTTTTTTGTGGGTGGAGGCGCCTTACTGGATTTGGAACTGCAAAAGTTTTTCTATACCATAGGACTACCCATGTACCAGGGATACGGACTTACCGAAGCAGCTCCGGTAATTTCTTCCAATACACCCGATAACCATAAGTTAGGTTCTTCTGGTAAGGTTGTGCCTTTCATGGATCTTAAAATTGTTGATGAAGATGGCAATGAGATGCCTGCCGGTAAAAAAGGTGAGATAATTGTTAGAGGCGATAATGTGATGGCCGGTTATTGGGAAAACGAACAGGCCACGAAAGAGACCATCCGTGAAGGGTGGTTGTATACCGGTGATTTGGGTTATCTTGACAAGGATGGCTATCTCTATGTGCTGGGACGTTATAAAAGCCTTCTCATTGGAAGTGATGGCGAGAAATACAGTCCCGAAGGCATTGAGGAAGCCATGGTGGAAAAATCAAGCTATATTGACCAGGTTATGCTTTATAATAACCAGGATACTTATACTTCTGCATTGATTTATCCCAATAAATCGGCGTTGCTTCGCTGGGGCGAAAAGAATAATTTCGATCCGCTTAATGAAGATGGACAAAGGGCGCTGTTGCTGAAAATACAAGCAGAGGTGGATCGGTTTATGCCACAGGGTGATTTGGATAACATGTTTCCTCCAAGGTGGCTGCCTTCTGCTATTAGAATTCTCAGTGAGCCGTTCTCAGAACAAAATCGCATGATTAACAGTACCATGAAAATGGTTCGACCGGTTATCAGTGAGATATATAAAAACGAGCTGGAATTCCTTTATACGCCTGAAGCCAAAGATATCTGCAACCTCAGGAATATGGCAGATATCGAGCGTATGTTTTCCGGCAATCAGGAGTAAACCGGAATTTATATTTTAAAGTCTGACCCTCCCATGGGTATTCTAATTTTATGAATGTGGAGCATTTTACCCGGATTTCCATAGATGATTATACATATGACCTGCCTGCTGAGCGTATAGCCTTTTATCCTCTTGAAAAACGCGATGAATCAGCTTTGCTCCTTTATCAAAATGGGAAAACAGAAAAAAAAGTTTTTCGTGATATTGATGAATTACTGCCGCATGGCAGCCTTTTGGTTTTCAATGATACCAGGGTTGTGCAGGCACGGTTGCTTTTTCAAAAAGATACAGGGGCAAACATCGAAATTTTTTGTCTTGAACCCGCCGGAGAAATTAAGGATGTGCAGCTTGCATTTCAGGAAAAAAAGAAATCATCGTGGTTTTGCCTTGTGGGAAATGCCAAAAAATGGAAACATGGCAGTCTTTCCATAAAAACCATCAATGGATTAGAATTAAAAGTTACAAGGGGTGAAAGATTAAAAGATGGTTATGTAGTCCATTTCCAATGGAATAATGAGTCTGTATCTTTTGCGGAGATTCTTGAAGATGCCGGGAAAACCCCACTACCTCCCTACATTAGCCGGAATGCAGAAGAATCAGACAAGGAGCGATATCAAACCATATTTGCCCGCCAATCAGGTTCGGTAGCTGCACCCACTGCCGGGCTTCATTTTACAGATGAAGTGCTGAAAAATCTCAGGGAAAAGAATATTGAAACCACCCATGTTACCCTGCATGTAGGAGCCGGAACATTTAAACCGGTATCAACAAAAACCATGAAAGACCATGATATGCACAATGAGCAAATCATGGTTAGCCGCCACACCATACAATTACTGAAGAAACACTGTGATGGGGATATTATCAGTGTCGGAACCACATCCCTGCGCACGCTCGAAAGTATTTACTGGCTTGGGGTTAAACTGAAACAAGGTTATGTGTTTGGTGATGAAGGATTTACCATAAATCAATGGGAACCTTACGAAAACATGGAAAATGAATTACCCGGACAAGAGGAGTCCATCGACCTGGTTCTGGAGTATATGGATAAGTTGAACGTGGATATAATTCACGGAGAAACATCTCTTATTATTCTTCCCGGATATGATGTAAAGATGGCTAATGTATTAATAACCAATTTCCACCAACCCCGCAGCACATTATTGCTCCTAGTGGCAGCATTCGTAGGAAATGACTGGAAAAAGATATATAACTTTGCCCTTTCAAACGATTTTCGTTTCCTGAGCTATGGCGACAGTTGCCTGCTCTTTAAAACTAAAAACTAAAACCTATCAACCCATAAACCCATAAACTTCTCAACCTTAACCTTTCCCCATGCCCACAAATCCCGACATTTTCGGTCTTGCTTTCCGCGATTACCTTGATGGTAAAAAATATGAGGAATTAACTGTGAAAATTGATCTGTTCGATGATGAAAAGTTACCGGTCAGTTATTTCTTCCGGTCTTTTGATGAGATGCCTGATTGGGAAAAGATGGTACTGAATGAATGCCATGGAAAAATACTGGATGTGGGTGCCGGTGCAGGAAGTCATGCGTTGTATCTTCAGGACAAAGGTTTGGATGTTATGGCCATCGATATCTCACCAGGAGGGGTGGAATGCATGAAAGAAAGGGGTGTGAAGAAAGCCTTTGAACAGGATTTTTTCTCACTGGCCCATGAAAAGTACGATACAATTATCTTTTTGATGAATGGTGCCGGAATGGCTCAGAAACTTCATCGCTTGCAGGATATGCTTAAAAAAGCTGCTTCGCTGCTTGCAGATGATGGAAGTGTTTTCATTGAAAGCACTGATCTGCTTTATATGTATAAAGATGAGGATGGCTCTGCCATGATCAATCTGGCAGGTAACTATTACGGTGAAGTAATGTATGAGCTGGAGTACAAGCAGTGGAAGGGAGAACCTTTTCCATGGCTGTTTGTTGATTATGAAAATCTCAGTTACATTGCAGATCTTGCAGCGCTGAATTGTGAAATGTTTTACCAGGGCGAAACCGACAACTATATTGCCCG
>SKSE01000070.1 GCA_007118135.1 Bacteroidales bacterium
ATTAGTGATTGATGGTTTTACCAAATAATGATTACTAATACAATATTCCAAATAACCACAAAGGTATCCTGTTGTTGTTCCCCCCTTCTATGTCAAGCGCTAAGTATGCATTGGGTATTCCTATGATCTGACCGGGGGTTTTATTTGCACCACCCACTTCAAAAACAAAAGTATCATCAATCATAAAATCTCCGAACCTGGGTGCAGTAACCTGGTGTATTGCGCTGAGCTGGTTAAAGAAAAAAGTCTCTCGAATATTGCCAACGTTTGCTTGTGAAGGCGAAAACAGGTATATGAAGTTGGTATTATGTAAATAGATCTTTTCGGGTTTTTGCAGATAACTCACCCCTTTGGTTGATGTTTTTAAAAGGTGTAGAATTTGTGCTTTGTGAAGATAATCAAGAAGTCTCAGAATAGTATTACGCGTTGTATCGAGCTTTTCCGACAACTTATTGATATTGGGGGTGAAAGGCACAGATTCACTTAAGACAAAAAGCAGCTTCTTCATGATCCTTGTTGTGGAATGCTGCAACTCCTCATAGGGTGCAATATCTGTATCAATAACCAGGTTGATTGTTTCCTGCAATTTTTGATAGTAGGTACTTTTCGCTTCAAGGAAGAATGGAAAATATCCGGACTTAAGATAGCTTTGAAAATCTAAAGGATACTGAAAAGAATCAAGTAGATCAGATGCAATAATATGGTGATTCGTCAGAATTTCATTTAAAGTTAAAACCGGCAGATCGAGGTTTTTCTTGAAGTTGAGATATTCACGGAATGACAAACCTTGCAAATTGTAAGCAGCTGCTCTGCGCGACAAGTCAGCATTACCCTTTGAAATATCCAGGATAGATGAACCTGTGGCAACCAACTGAATGTCATCATTGTCATCATAAAGTTGCTTCAGATCTCTTGACCACCACAAATAGCGGTGCACTTCATCGAGAAGGAATAAACGGTAACCCATTCCATAAAGGGTTTGAACAGTCTCCACCAATCTGTGGGTTTCGAAGAAAAAATCATCAAGACTTAAATAAACACCTTTCTTTTGGGAAGATGATAAATATTGCAACAAAAGGGTCGTTTTTCCTGCTCCCCGGTATCCCAGGACTATGATTAGCCTTTGCTCCCAATCAATTTGCTCATAGAGATAACGTCGCTTTTTACCCACTACAAGCTTTTTTTTTCTTTCGGATTTTTTTATCAGATTTTCCATATTATGCTTTTTGTAAAAAGCAAATTTACAAAATAGTTTTTATAATAAGCAAAATCTAAATATAGTTTTTACATAAAGCAATATTTCAAAATAGTATTTACAAAAAGCAAAAGCTTTTTGGCGAGCAGACTGTTTTGAAATGACAAGTTCATTTTGAGCATATTCCATTGCCTGGATTGCTTCTCCGATATTTGACCTGACCATAGCGATATTGATCAATGTTAGATGCATCAGTTCACTGAAGCATATAACTATAATATTAAAGTGGATTCAGGAAATAACTAAGTAAAAACACGGTGCTTGGTTTAACGAAAAATACTTTAATTTTAAAGGTATCCAATTCCCCTATCCACAAAAACTATCGCTATGAAAAAAATTTTTACCCACCTGTCCTTAAGCATTTTAATTGTCAGACTGATTTCAGTTTCATTACCATCTTATGGACAAATTATCACAGAAGGTACATTGCCCAGCATTAAGTATAACATCCAGAAAGATTCTCCGACTTTCATCGTAAACCCTGATTTTGATCTTGATGTAATTAAAACTGAAGATGAAACTTATAATAAAGAGAATGGCTTACCCATGCGGGCAGGCATATCAATTCCGGTTGAGAAAAGCATAAACGAGTTTGGCCAATGGCAAATAATGCCCGATGGCAGGATGCTTTGGCGAGTCACGTTAAAGACTTTGGGTGCATCAGGCCTCGGTGTGGTGTTTGATCAGTTTGAATTACCCGCAGGATCAGAACTGTATCTATATAATGAAGGTCAAACAATGATCAATGGTGCCCTGGGAAGTCACAATAACAATGCAGCACAGGTGCTTAGCACACAGGTTTTATATGGCAATTCCATTAGCATTGAATACATCGAAAACCCCATAGACTTTAAACCTGAAGATAATTCAAATCATCAAGGACTTATCAGAAACACTGCTGATTACTATTCAAATACACTGCTTCGGGTAGGTGAACTTATGTTTATGTATCACGATATTTATGATGTTTTTGACAGCAGTAAACCCAATACCGGTGGGTCCGACTTTTGTCAGATTGATATTAATTGTGCCGTGGGAGCTAATTGGCAAGACCAAAAACGTGGTGTAGCTCACACCTTGAATAAGATTGGCAACAGCTGGTACTTTTGTTCAGGTTCATTGGTAAATAACACCCTTGAAGATTTCACACCTTATTTCCTAACGGCTTTTCACTGCGGTGACGGTGCCTCAGATGCCGATCGCAACCTATGGCAATTCTATTTCAATTATGAACGGCCTTCCTGCGGGTCAGGAACCCCTGTTACAAATCAAATGATAGCCGGTTGCGAACTCCGTGCATGGGGGCATATAAACGGTGGTTCCGATATGCTTTTAGTACAGCTTAATAACCAGGTTCCATTATCTTACAATCCGTTTTATAATGGATGGAACCGCCAGAATGTTGGGGCCACTTCCGGAGCAGGCATACACCACCCTTCAGGCGATGTAAAAAAAATATCAACATTTACGAGTACTCTAACTTCGGCCAACCCCATTGTTAGTGGAAATCCAATGGCTGCTAACTCAGCCTGGAGAGTAGTTTGGTCAGCAAACGAAAGCGGATGGGGCGTTACTGAAGGCGGTTCATCGGGCTCCCCAATTTTCAACCAGGACGGGCTGGTAGTAGGAACTCTTGCGGGTGGAGCATCATTCTGTACAAACCAAACAGCTCCCGATTTTTATGGAAAATTTTCTTACCATTGGGAGTCCAACGGTGCTGCCGAGGAGCATCATCTCAGGCCATGGCTTGACCCTGCCGGTACCAACCCAAACACATTAAGAGGCTGGGATCCTCAATGGGAAGAGGGAGTGCAGCCACCAGTCAGTTTATCAGCCACAGCCACAGGAACTGATCAGATTGACCTATTATGGGAAAATAATATCGATAATGATGATGTTATGCTGGCTTGGTCTCCTGATAATACCTTCGGAGTGCCACAAAACGGAACAGTCTATTCCAATGGTCAAAGCATACCTGGAGGTGGGACAGTGCTTTACCGGGGAGGGAGTAATTCATTCAGTCATACAGGGCTTGAAGCTGCCACTATTTATTACTACAAGGCTTATTCATTCAATGCCTCCAATGAATATTCTTCTGGCAGAGAAGCCCATGCTGCCACCGATTGTTTACCGCTTAGTTTATTACCTCTTTTTGAGGACTTTAACTCTTCGACATCGCTCCCATTATGCTGGGAAATTGTTGACCACCAAGGTAACGGACAGGTTTGGCAGTTTGGAACCCATACAGATGGGCTTT
Source organism: Bacteroidales bacterium (assembly GCA_007118135.1). Taxonomy (GTDB): domain Bacteria; phylum Bacteroidota; class Bacteroidia; order Bacteroidales; family UBA7960; genus SKVR01. The sequence goes on from SKSE01000070.1 coordinate 3,513, forward strand.
CTGGTACAACAGGCAATTATGCTTTTTTAAACAGCGATGCATATGGTCAAGGCAGCAGCCAAAATGCTGACCTTGTTACACCCTTGTTTGACCTTTCAGCTTACACCAATGTTACGTTTTCCTTTACACATTATTTCAGACAATATCTATCCTCTTCGACAGCAACTCTTTCTTACAGCCTTGATAATGGCAATAGCTGGACACAGATTCAACAATGGACATCCACAACAAATAACCCTGCCACATTCAGTCAGATAATTTCTGCTGCAGACGGGCAATCACAGGTTCGTTTCAAATGGAACTATACTGGTTCATGGGCTTATTACTGGGATATTGATGATGTGGAAATAACCGGAACAGTAGATGGAATATTCGCAGATTTCACCGCTTCTCCCTTAACAGCTCAGATTGATGAGACCGTTATCTTTACCGATGCTTCAGGGGGTGGGGATATTACCAGCTGGGAATGGAATTTCGGGCAGGGTGCCAACCCCTCAACTGCAAACGGGCAGGGACCTCACGAAGTTACTTATTCCACCTTAGGACAAAAAACCGCGAGCCTTACAGTAAATGGTGATATTACCAACACCAAAACGAATTATATCAATGTGATAGAAAATCCGTTTGCTCCCCCGCGACAACTTACAGCCTTAGTGACAAACGGTGGAAATAATGTGGAGCTTAATTGGCTTTCTCCAGTATTGGATGAAGGTTTTGAGATGTATTCAGATTTTGCTCTCAATTTTGGAAACTGGACTCAGCATGACCTTGATGACGGGGCAACTTATTCTATTATTGACGTAACTTTCCCAAACCAGAACTATACCGGCTCATATATCATTTTCAACCCTTCTCTTAGCAATCCTCCGCTAACCGGGTCCTGGGAAGCTCACAACGGAAACAAATATGCCGCATGTTTTAATGCAGTTCCCGGCTCTGCACCAAATAATGACTGGCTCGTGAGCCCAAAAATATCTGTGCAAGACGGCGATTTGCTAAGGTTTTGGGCTAAATCCGTTACTGCTGATTACGGGCTTGAACGCTTTAAGGTAGGTATTTCCACAACCGGCAAACAACCGGATGACTTTACAATTATTTCCTCCGGCACATATTTAGAAGCTCCTGTAAACTGGACACAATTCTCCTACCCGCTGAGTGCCTACGAAGGCCAGGAAATCCATTTTGCCATCATATGCGTTTCCGATGATGCCTTTGTATTCATGGTAGACGATATAACTGTCAGCAATGCAAAAGGTGAAGTGGTCTTTGCACAGGACTTCGAAAAAACTGTTGATGAGTTTTTGTATACCCGCCAGGTGAGTGAAGGTGAAACAGAAATAGCAATAAATCAGAAATACCGGAAGTCTTTTGCCTCCTATAGGATTTATCGCAACGGAACCGAGATTGGTGAAAGCAGCCAATTGACCTTTACCGATAACGACCTGCCCGAAGGTGAATACACATATACTGTAAGAGCGATCTATTTTGACCCTGACGGGCTTTCCGATCATTCAAACCCCGTCGAGGTCGAAATCACAGGTGAAATACCAGAATACACACTTACGGTATCTATTATTGGAAATGGTTTGGTAGAGGTGGACGATACAGCCTATTCATCCCCTATTACTGCTAATGAGGGTACAGTCCTTGCCCTGGAAGCCCTGGCGGCTGAAGGATGGCAGTTCGATGGTTGGAGTGGTGACCTGGTTTCGGCCAATACCACAGAAAATATCACTATGGACACAGATAAAAATATCACCGCTACTTTCACCGAGATACCCATTCCACAATTTACTTTAACTGTTTCAATGGTTGGTCAAGGTAGCGTAGAGGTGAATGGCACAGCCTATACATCTCCCATTACCGTTGACGAGGGTACGGTCCTTAATCTGGAAGCCCTGGCAGCTGAAGGATGGCAGTTCGATGGTTGGAGTGGTGACCTGCTTTCGGCCAATACCACAGAAAATATCACTATGGACACAGATAAAAATATCACCGCTACTTTCACCGAGATACCCATTCCTCAGTTTACTTTAACAGTTTCAGTGGCTGGAC